>DATLLD010000001.1:0-25153 GCA_035538035.1 Gemmatimonadaceae bacterium
TCGACGTGGTCGGGCAGTGTTGGAGCAGGGTTGTCGGAGCTCATGGCATCACGGGCAGTGGACGATGGCGGATCGTGCGCGGCGTCGCGGCATTGCGCCTCCACCGATCGGCGGGCCTGCACCTGCCCGAACGGGCAGGCCCCCGCTGCAGGTGAGGTCGGCGGACGATGCGTCAAGAGCAAGGCTGGCGCGGCCGACCGGCCCGGTCAAGTCCTTGGCGCTCCCGCGGACTTGGCCGATGCACGGCGGAGCCGACATCATCGGCGCGTTACAACGAACGCGAACACCACACGCAAGGAGCAGCCATGAGCGAAAAGAAGGCGAACGTCCATTGGGAAGGCGGCGGCCGCAACGGCAAGGGCCAGATCAGCACCGAGACCGACGCGCTGAAGGCGTATCCGTACGGCTTCGCGAGCCGCTTCGAGGACGACCGGCGCGGCACCAACCCCGAGGAACTGCTCGGCGCGGCGCACGCCGCGTGCTTCTCGATGGCGCTCGCTGCCGGCTTGGCGCAGGCCGGGCACTCGCCCAAGAGCATTGCGACCACCGCCACCGTCCACCTCGACAAGGTCGGCAGCGGGTTCGCCATCACCGGCATCACGCTGGACACGACGGCCGATGTCCCGGGGGTGGACGACGCGGTCCTGAACCGGTTCGCCGAGGAGACCAAGTCGGGGTGCATCATCTCCAAGGCATTGGCGAGCGTGCCGATGACCGTGAAGGTGACGCGGGCGTGACGGACGGCCGGGAGGGGAAACGGCTGCAGACCTATGAAGGGGATGGGTTTGCCGTGACCTTCGACCCGAACATCTGCACCCATTCCGGCGTCTGCGTGCGCGGCTTGCCGGCGGTCTTCGACGTACGCCGCCGGAAGTGGGTGGATCCGTCGGCCGCGTCGGCGGCGGAGATCGAGGCGCAGATCGGCAGGTGCCCGTCGGGGGCCTTGCAGTTCATCAGGCGCACCCCGGGCGGTGACGAGCCGCACTGAACGCTGATCGAGGATGTGGCGTAGGTTATTTGCCATGTCCTCGATCCCACTGACCCCAAAACACCTTGGTGTCCTCGCCGCGCTGCTCGTCCTGGTGCCGGCCGCGAGCGCCGGCGCACAGACCGGCGGTACGAACCAGCGGGCAGAGGTCGCGCGCGACACCACGACGCAGAGGATAGAGGCACAGGAGATCCGCGGCGAACGCGGCGCCACGGTGGTCGGCGGTGCCTCTGCCGTCGTCGTACGGCTCGACTCCATGCGCACGAGGGTCGCGCCTTCGCTCGGCGACATCCTGCGCACGGTGCCGCTGGTCCTCGTGCGCACGAACTCCCGTGGCGAGATGGAACTCTCCGTGCGCGGGTCCGAGAGCCGGCAGGTGGGCATCATGCTCGACGGTTTGCCGCTCTCGCCCGGCTGGGACGGCCGCGCCGATCCGTCGCTGATCCCGGTCACGGGTATCTCGCAGCTCAGCTACGTCCGGGCGACCTCCTCCGTGCTCGGCGGCCCCAACACGCTGGGCGGCGTGATCGACCTGCGCGTGGACTCGCCGTCGAGCCTCGGCTACGAGCCGCAGCTTTCCGTGGGCAGTGACGTCACCGGTGCGCGGCTCGCCGCAGGGTCGCTCTCGCGCACCAGTTCCATAGGGCGCGACGGTTCGTCGCAGCTGAGCTGGCGCGTCGGAGGCGGTCTCCGCGACCTCGACGGGATCGTGCGCGCGCGCGGCGTGCCGGACCCCGTGGCCGGCGCGGACCTGCGGACCAACACCGACGTCAGCTCCCGGGACGCGTTCGCCTCCGTGGGCTGGCGCGCGGCGAACGGGGCAGGCGTCTCGGCGCTCGTCACGGGCTACGACATGACGCGCGGCGTCGCTCCTGAGCTCCATCTCGCGGCGCCGCGGCTCTGGCGCTATCCGAGCCAGTCGCGTCGCGCGACGCAACTGCGCGCCAGGCTGCCGCGCTTCGCGTCGCGCGCGGGAACCACGGAGATCGAGGCGAGCGGCGGCCTGCTGCACGGCGACACGCACATCGAGACCTTCACGGACGCGACCTACCGCACGGTGGACGACACCGAGGACGGCTCGGAACTCGTCTCGAGCGCACGGCTCGCCGCCACGCACAGCCTGCCCAACGGCGCGCAACTGCGCGTGGCCATCACCTCCAACGCGGTGCGCTACGACGAGACGCTCGGCAGCGACCCGGTCTCGCGGTACCGCCAGGGGCTCACCAGCGCCGGAGCGGAGACGCAGTGGCTCCTCGGCACCCGCACGCTCGTGAGTGGCGGAGTCGTCTATGACCGCGCCGAGACGCTCGAGTCGGGCGGCAAGCCCTCGCTCGGCCCCAAGGATCATCTGGGATGGAGGCTCGGTGCGACGGTGCAGGCGAGCGGCGCGACGCGCCTGCACGCGAGCGCCAGCCGCCGGGCGCGCTTTCCGGCGCTGCGCGAGCTCTACTCGGGGTCGCTGAACCGCTTCGAGCCGAACCCCGCGCTCCGTCCCGAACACCTGCTGGCCACCGAGGCCGGCGTCTCGTTCGGTGATGCGGCCGTGGGTCACGGCGTCGTTGCACAGCTGACGGCGTTCCATCACCTGCTCGAGGACGGCGTGGTGCGCGTGGGCGTGCCGTCCACGAACCGGCTCACCCGCGTCAATCGCGACGAGATGCGCAGCGCCGGCCTGGAGGCGATGGCGGGCTGGAATGCCGGCCACGACGGCGCGTCGCTGCTGCTCGACCTCGTCGCGCAGCAGGTGCATGTGCGGGAAGTGGCGGCGGGCGTGCAGCGCAAGCCGGAGCACATGCCGAACTTCCGCGCCACGCTCGACGGCACGGTGCCGCTGGTGGCGCGAGTGAGGTTCGGCGCGAACCTCACGCACATCGGCTCGCAGTTCTGCATCAACCCGGAACTCGATCGCGACGTGCAGCTCTCCGCGCAGACCGTGAGCGGCGCCACGCTGCAGCGCAGCTGGGGGCTCGGGCACGGGCGCGGGTTCAGCTCCATGCGCGTGCTGGCCGCCGTGGACAACCTGACGAACGCCGCGGTCTACGAGCAGTGCGGCCTGCCGCGCGCGGGCCGCACTCTGCGCGTGGGCATCGACCTGCGCTGAATCGCATGACAGAGCCCAAGACGAAGCGCACGGGCGAGAGCGTCGAGGTGTTCATCGCGGCCGTCGCACCTGAACGGCAGGCGGACTGCCGAGAGCT
This sequence comes from Gemmatimonadaceae bacterium, assembly GCA_035538035.1. Classification (GTDB taxonomy): domain Bacteria; phylum Gemmatimonadota; class Gemmatimonadetes; order Gemmatimonadales; family Gemmatimonadaceae; genus Pseudogemmatithrix. The sequence continues at coordinate 3,187 of DATLLD010000001.1, forward strand.
GGTGCGCATGATGACCGCCGCAGCCGGCGCACCGCCGGAGATGTGGGGGCCGAGCATCATCGGCTTCGGCAGCTACCGCTACAGGTACGAGAGCGGACGCGAAGCCGATTGGCCCCTGGCTGGCTTCTCCCCGCGAAAGTCCGACCTCACGGTGTATCTCGCCCCGGGATTCCAGGAACGCCACGACCTGATGACGAAGCTTGGCAAGCACAAGTCGTCCAAGGCGTGCCTCTATGTGAAGCGGCTCTCGGATATCGACGTCGAGGTGCTGCGGGAGTTGATCGACATCTCCGTGGAGGAGACGCGCAAGCGGTACTTGTGAGGGAAAAGAACGCGGTGAATCCACCGCGCGGCTGGCGGCGTAGATTCAGGCATGTCAATCCAAGCCGCCGCCCAAGGGACGCCGCCCGCCGCGCCCGCTGAACCCAGCGTGCCCGCCGCACCCAGCGTGACCGTGACCCAGACGACGACCCCGACCCCGGCCGTTACGGGCGCCACCGCGTCCGAGGTCTACCAAGCGCTGCGCGCACAACGGCGTGAGCTCATCAACCAGCGCGAGGCGCTCAGCGGGCAGCGCGAGGAGCTGGTGAACCAGCTGCGCCGGGGCGCGATGAGCGAGACGGACCGCGCGGGCATCGACCAGCGGCTGGCACTCCTCGACCAGCAGCTCGCCGCCAAGCAGATCGCGGTGGCCGAGGTGGAGGCACAGGTCTCGGTCGCGGCGGGGGTGCCGGGCGCCACCGTGGAGCCGCCGAGGCCTCCGAGCGACAACTTCGAGGACTACTTCGCCATGAGCCTCTTCTTTGCCGGGGTGCTGCTCTTCCCGATGGCGATCGCGTGGTCGCGCCGCATCTGGCGGCGGAGTTCGGTGGTGATCAACCTTCCCCCGGAGCTGGGCGAGCGGCTCGAGTCCATCGAGCGGTCGGTCGACACGGTGGCGGTCGAGGTCGAGCGGATCGGCGAGGGACAGCGCTTCGTGACGCAATTGATGGCCGAGCGGGCGCAGCCGTCCGCCAAGCTTGCCCGCGGCGCGGACGACCGGCACGTTTGAGCCGCCCGGCGCGTTGAGTCCGTCGCGCTCGACACCAGCGAGGAGGTTTGTGGACGACCGTGAACTTCCGTACCGCGAGCTCTTCGAATCGAACCCACACCCGATGTGGGTCTACGAGGTGGACTCGCTGCGCTTTCTGGCGGTGAATGACGCCGCGGTCGAACGCTACGGCTGGACGCGCGAGGAGTTCCTGACGATGACGCTGCGCGACATCCGGCCGCCGGAGGACATCGCCGCCATCGAACTGAGCTCGGCCATGGCGCCGGTCACGAAGTCCCGCCGGGGCATGTGGCGTCACCGTACCAAGGACGGCGAGGTCATGCTCGTCGAGACCGCGTCGCACGAGTTCGAATGCCAGGGCAGGAAGGCCCGCCTCGCGGCGATCTACGACATGACGGTGCAGGAGACGGTTCGCCAGGGCGACGAGCGCGCGCGCCTCGTCGCGCGCGCCACCACGGACGCCATCTGGGACTGGGACCTCGCCACCGATTCGATGTGGTGGAACGAGGGGGCCGAGGTGCTGTTCGGCGCGACGATGGCGCGCGCGCAGACCGTCGACGACTGGAAGGAGCGCCTGCATCCCGATGACCGCGAGCGCGTGGTGAGTGGCATCGAGGCGGTGGTCCGCGGCAGCGGTGACGAGTGGAACGACGAATACCGGTACCGGCGCGCCGATGGCAGCTACGCCATCGTTTCCGACCGCGGTTTCGTGCTCCGCGCGCGCAACGGGTCGCCGCTGCGGATGGTCGGCGGCATGACGGACCTCACCGAGCGCCGGCGCATGGAGGCGCAGATGCAGCGCGCCGAGAGGATGGAGGGCATCGGCACGCTAGCCGGCGGCATCGCGCACGACCTCAACAACATCCTCACGCCGGTCCTGATGTCGATCGACATGCTGCGCTCGCATGTGACGTCGCGGGAGGGGATGGAGATCCTCGACGCGATCGAGGCGAACACGCAGCGCGGCGCCGACCTCGTGCAGCAGGTGCTCACCTATGCGCGCGGCGTGAGCGGCAAACGCCAACCCCTCGCGATCGCGGCCATCGCGCGCGACCTCGAGCGCTTCGTTGCCGACACCTTCCCCGCGAACGTCCGCTTCATGGTCGACGTGCCGGAGGGGATCTGGCCGGTGGTCGGCGAGTCCATGCGAGTGCAGCAGGTGTTCATGAACCTGGTCGTGAACGCGCGCGACGCGTTGAATGGAGCCGCCGGGACGATCACCTTGCGCGCGGCGAACTCGATCATCGGCGACCGGGAGGCGGCACTGATGCACGACGCGCTCACCGGCACGTTCGTGCGCGTCACCGTCGAGGACACCGGCGGCGGGATCCCGTCGCACGTGCTCGAGCGGATCTTCGAGCCCTTCTTCACCACGAAGGCGGTGGGCAAGGGCACCGGGCTGGGCCTCCCTATGGTGCAGGCCATCACGCGCAGCCATGGCGGGTTCGTCGTCGTGCGGTCGGAACTGGGCAAGTGCACCGCCTTCGATGTGTACCTCCCCGCCGACTCGCGGCCGCTGGAGGCCGCGGCCGCGGCGCGGCGGCAGACGCCGGCAACGGGCGTCGGCGAACTCGTGCTCCTGGCCGACGACGAGCCGACCATCCGCGCCTTCGCGGCCCGGCTGCTCCAGCGGCAGGGGTTCCGCGTCATCGTTGCCGGCGGCGGCGACGAGGCCATCGCCGCCTTCACGGAGCACGCCAGCGAGATCTCGCTCGTCATCACCGACATGATGATGCCGGGCACGGACGGCCGCGCCGTGATCCGGGGCGTGCGGCGCGTCGCGCCGGCGACTCCGATCATCGCCATGAGCGGACTCGACTCGCTGGAGGACGGGGTCGAGGCAGGCACCGTCGCCGGGTTCGCCTCCCCTGTGTTCCACCTGCTGAAGCCGTTCAGCGCGGCGCAGCTGGAGGGCGCGATCCGGCGCGTCCTCCCCCAACGGTCGACCCTCTGACCGCGTTCTCCAAGAAGCCTCGGCGCCGGGTCCCCGGCGCCGTCGTCGTTTCTTTCCGTCGTCCCTCACCCCAGCGGAAGACAGACTGCCGATGTCATCCATGAGCATGCGCAGGAACATCATCGCCGCGGCGCTCGCCGTCGCGGGCGCCCTCCTCCTCGCACCCCTCCCTGCGTTCGCGCAGTTCATCGGCGTGCGGGTCGATGCCGATCGCAACAAGGTCCTGCTCGAGGTCACGCCTGACCGACTCGACAAGGACTTCCTGCACCAGAGCGTGCTCGCGACGGGCATCGGCGTGCCGGCACTCGGCCTCGACCGCGGCCAGACCGGCGGCAGCGCGGTGGTGCGGCTCGAGCGGCGCGGCAAGCGCGTGCTCCTCATGCGCGACAACTGGGCCGTGCGGGCCATCGGCGCGACGCCGGCGGGCGAGCGCGCCGCGAGCGAGGCGTTCCCCTCGTCGGTCGTGGCGTCGTTCCCGATCGAGTCTGAGGCCAACGGCACGCTCGTCGTGGACGCGACCTCGTACTTCCTCACCGACACCTACGGCATCGGCGAGTCATTCCGCCGCGCGCAGCAGGGCAGCCCGCGCGTCGACGCGGCGCGCAGCTGGATCGACGCCGAGCGCACGAAGTCGTTTCCGATGAACACGGAGATCCACGCCGTGCTCACCTTCGCCATCGACAATCCCGGCGGCGCGCTGCGCCGCAGCGTGCCGGACCCGGCGTCGCCGGTGTTCGAGGTGCATCACTCGCTCGTCGCGCTGCCGGCCGCCGAGGGCTTCCGTCCGCGCGCGAGCGACTCGCGCTCCGGGCTCTTCGGCACCTCGTTCAATGATTTCGCGCAGGGATTCGAGGGCACCTACCGCGGCGGCTACGCCAACCGCTGGCGCCTCGTGCCCAAGGATCCGGCCGCGTACCGCCGTGGCCAGCTGACGGAGCCGGTGGCGCCGATCGTCTATTACCTCGACCCCGGCATCCCCGAGCCGTATCGCACCGCGTTCCGCGATGGCGGCATGTGGTGGAGCAAGATCTTCGAGGGCGCGGGCTTCAAGGACGCCTTCGCCGTGCGCGACCTGCCGGCCGGCGCCGACCCAATGGACGCACGCTACAACATGATCTACTGGGTGCATCGCAACGGCCCGGGCCCGTCGGTGGGTCCGTCGTTCTCGGACCCGCGCACCGGCGAGATCATCCGCACCGTGGTGCGCATGGACGCATGGCGGTCGCTGATCGACTACAACATCTATGCGGGCTTGCTGCCGGCCGCCGGTGCCGCCGGCCTCAACATGAGCGCCGAGGATTTCGCGATGGCGCGCCGCCGCCAGCACACGGCGCATGAGATCGGCCACACGATCGGGCTCTCGCACAACTTCATCGCCGCGTCGCAGGGTCGCGCGTCGGTCATGGACTATCCGGTGCCGCTGATCACGGTCGACCCGCGGGGCGCGCTCGACCTCTCGAAGTCGTTCGCGCCGTTCGGCGGCGGCTGGGACTCGCTCGCCATCCGCTACGGCTACAGCTGGTATCCCGACGCGAAGAGCGAGGCCGCCGGCCTCGACGCCATCGTGAAGGAAGGGCTCAAGCGCGGCCTCCGCTTCGTCGCCGACCAGCATGCCGGTCCCGAAGGTTCGATCCCGGAAGCCACGCGCTGGGTCGAGGGCAGCACGATGTTCGACGCCGTCGAGCGCACCTCCGCCGTGCGCAAGGTGGCGATGGCGAAGTTCGACGAGCGCGCCATCAAGCCGGGCGAGCCGATGTACCTGCTCAACATGCGGTTCGCGCATGTGTACCTGCACCATCGCTATTCGCTCGAAGGGCTGATCAAGTACATCGGCGGCATGGATTTCCGCTACGCCATGCGCGGCGACGGGCAGGTGCCGACGCAGATCCTGCCGGCCGCGTCGCAGCGCCGTGCGCTCGCGATGTCATTGGCGGCGCTCGAGCCGGCTGAACTCGCGGTGAGCGAGCGCGTGATGGCGTTGATCCCGCCGGCTCCGGCCGGTGGCGACGGATCGCTCGAGTGGATCGGTTCCGCCGGCGGGCCGGCGTTCGACCAGGTGAGCCTGGCCGGCGGCCTGGCCACAGAGGTGATCGAAGGCATCCTGCACCGCGACCGCGCCGCGCGACTCGTGCTCTTCAGCGCACGCGATGCCGGCAACCTCTCGCTCGACGAGGTGCTGCGCACGCTGGTGGAGAAGACCTGGGGCGCGCCGGCTTCGGCGAACGCGAACGAGCAGGCGCTCCGTCGCGCGGTGCAGCGCGTCGCCCTCAACACGATGCTCGACCGCGCCGGCGACCAGCGCGCACTCGGTGAGGTCCGTGCACTGACGGAACTCCACCTCCGCGCGCTCGACACGCGCCTCGAGGGCATGACCGGCGGTTCCGCCGCCGACCAAGCGCAGCGCCTTGCCGCGCGGCGCGACATCGAGAGGTACTTCGATGGTGACGACGACCCAGCCAAGCGGTCGCGGTTCGAGGTGATTCCGCTGCCCTGGCCGTAACGGCAACAGCTTTCACCGCGATGCGGGGGAAGACAAGCCACTCGGAGGCACAGAGGGCCACAGAGGCTGCAACCACCACAGTTAGGATGGCCCTTCAAGCAACAGAATGAATGGGGGCTCCCGGGCGAGATCTTGCCCGGGAGCCCCCATTGGCAACCGCATTCAAGTGGGGCGCCCGGGCGACACTCCGTCAAAAAAGATGGTGGCAGTTGCAGCCTCTGTGGCCCTCTGCGTCCTCTGCGTCTCCGTGTGGCTTGTCTCCGCCCGCATCGCCTTAACGACTGGTTAGGAGTTCATTAAGGCTGATGCGGAAACGGGCGCTTGCCCCTATCGTGGGCCCCGGCGCAACCAAATGCAGCGCTTCAGTGTCTGACCTCGCGGCTTCTCCCCCGCTGGCGGCAAGCTGGTTCCCACCATCCGTCGAAGAGTTCCCGCCCATGCGATTCGTGCGCTCCCGCAGGACCCTGATCGCCCTCGCTGTCCTCTTCATCGGTGCGCCCAGCGCCTGGCTGCTGGCACGCCCGGCCGCCGACGACGGCTCGGCGCTCGTCGCCACGGTCAGGCAAGGGGACTTCGTGGTGACCGTCACCACCGCCGGCGAACTGCGCGCGAGCAACTCCGTCAACATCACCGGCCCAGCCGAGATGCAGCGCGCCGGCGCCTTCCAGGTGAAGATCACGTCGCTCGTGCCCGAGGGCACCATCGTGAAGGAAGGCGACGTGGTGGCCGAGCTCGATCGCTCCGCGCTCGCGCAGAAGATGCAGGAGACCATGCTCGCCGTGCAGAAGGCCGAGGCGGTGAACGAGCAGGCGATGCTCGACTCCACGTTGAACCTCTCGAAGGCGCGCGAGGAGATTCGCGGCATGGAGCTCGCACTCGAGGAGAAGCGCCTCGCCAAGGAGCAGGCCGTCTACGAGGCGCCGACCGTCAAGCGGCAGGCCGAGATCGACCTCGAGAAGGCCGAGCGCGCGCTGACCCAGGCCCGCATCGACTACAAGACCAAGGCCGAGCAGGCGCAGGCCAAGATGCGCGAGGTCGGCAGCGACCTGCAGCGGCAGAAGAACACGCTCGACGTCGTGCAGACGGTGATGGCGCAGTTCACCATCAAGGCGCCCGCTCCCGGCATGGTCATCTACCAGAAGGAATGGAACGGCAAGAAGCGCGCGGTCGGCTCTCAGGTGAACCCGTGGGAGCCCACCGTCGCCACGCTGCCGGACCTCACGAAGATGGAGTCGATCACCTACGTCAACGAGATCGACATCCGGAAGGTCGCGGTCGGCCAGCCGGTCACCATCTCGCTCGACTCCGACCCGACGAAGCAGCTTCATGGCAAGATCGTGCAGGTGGCCAACGTCGGCGAGCAACGCCCGAACACGGACGCCAAGGTCTTCGAGGTGAAGGTCCTGCTCTCCGGCGCCGACACCACGCTCCGCCCGGGCATGACGACGGGCAACGCCATCCAGACGACCATGCTCAAGGACGTGCTCTCCGTGCCGCTCGAGGCGGTCTCGAGCGTGGCCGACGTGCCCTACGTCTACAAGCGGAGCGGGGGCCGCGTCGTCAAGCAGGAGGTCGAGACCGGGGCGATGAACGACATCGGCGTCGTGCTCGTGCAGGGTGTCGCCGCGGGCGAGGAGGTGCTGCTCGTACCGCCCGCCGACGCCGACAAGCTGACGCCCACGCGCCTCCCCGGCTCGACGCGCGGCACGCCGGCCCAGGGCGGCGATTCGTCCGTCGCGCCGCAGACGGTGCCCTCGCCGGAGCCGGCCGCGAAGTCAGCGCCGGAAGCAATGAAGGCACCCGCCGGAACGAAGCCGCGTGGCAATTGACGTCCAGCGCCTCGCGCAACTGCGCGGGGCCTTCTATTCGCACGTCGTCTTCGGCATGCGCACGGCCCTCGAGGCCGTGGGCCACAACCGGCTGCGCGCAGGCCTCACCTCGCTCGGCATCCTCTTCGGCGTGGCCTCGGTCATCGCCATGCTCGCCATCGGCAAGGGCGCCGAGTCGGAGATCCTCGAGCAGATGCGACTGCTCGGCTCCAACAACGTCCTGATCCGGCCCTACGAGGAGCAGAAGGAAGGGAACGCCGAGGAGGAGAAGGATTCCAAGACCCTCAAGCGCTACACGCCGGGCCTCACCTATCTCGATGCGCAGGCGATCACCCAGGTCATCCCCGGCGTTGACGCCGTCAGCGCCGAGGTCGTGGTCAACTCGACGATCACGCGCGAGGGGCGGCGCCGCTCCGGCAAGATCGTCGGCGTGGACAGCACCTACTTCCGCCTGCTCAACATGCCGATCGTCTCCGGCACGGCGTTCACGCACGAGCAGATGGAACTCGGCCGCCCCGTCGCCATCATCGGCAACGGCGTGCGCACGCGGTTCTTCACGACCGAGGACCCGATCGGCAAGCCGATCAAGGTCGGCGAGACCTGGCTCACCGTCGTCGGCGTGCTGGCGGACCGCCAGGTGGCCGGCGAGAACGCGGAACGGCTTGGCCTCCGTGACGTCGGCATGGACGTGTTCGTGCCCATGCACACGATGCTCGGGCGGTTCCGGAATCGCGCGCAGGTGACGCAGCGTGACATCGAGGCGGCCGCGCGGGCGCAGGGCCAGGACGGCATGATCATCATCGGCGGGGCTCAGGAGGGCGGGGAGCAGAACGAGGAGACCAAGGCCGAACGGTCGAACACCAACCAGCTCGACCGCATCGTCGTGCGCGTGCTCGACGCGCGCCACGTGCCGCAGGTCGCGGACATCGCGCGCCGCATGCTCGAGCGGCGCCACAACGGCGTCATCGACTTCGAGATCACCGTGCCCGAACTCCTGCTGAAGCAGGAGCAGCGCACCAAGACGATCTTCAACGTCGTGCTCGGCGCCATCGCCAGCATCTCGCTGATCGTCGGCGGCATCGGCATCATGAACATCATGCTGGCGTCGATCCTCGAGCGCATCCGCGAGATCGGCGTGCGCCGCGCGCTCGGCGCCACGCAGCGCGACATCCTGGCGCAGTTCCTCGCCGAGGCGGTGCTGATCAGCGTTGCCGGCGGCGTCGCCGGCATCCTCGTCGGCGGCGGGCTGAGCTTCGGCATCGAGAAGTTCGCGGGCATCCGCACGCTCGTGTCCGGCATGTCCATCTTCGTCGCGTTCGGCGTTTCGCTGACCGTCGGCCTCGTGTTCGGGATCGTGCCCGCCTGGCGCGCCGCCCGGCAGGACCCCGTCGTCTGCCTGAGGTACGAGTGACCATCGTGTTCCCGAGAACGCTGCGCGTGCTCGCCATCTCCCTTGCGGTCGTTGCTTTTGCGACCGTGTCGTCCGCGCAAGAGCCGGTGCGGCTCACGCTCCAGGAGGCCATCGCCCGCGCGCAGGAGGAGGGCCTCACGGCGCGCGCCGCCAAGGCCACGCGCGACGCGGCACGCCAGCGAGACCGCGCGTTCGGCGCCGCGCTCCTGCCGCAACTCGCGCTCACCGGCACCGTGCCGTCGTACAACCGCTCGATCATCGCGGCGCCGCAGCCCGACGGTTCGACGCTCTACCGGCCGCAGGAACAGAACGAGTCCGGGCTCACGATGTCGCTCACGCAGCGCATCCCGGTCATCGGCGGTGACCTGTTCGTGAACTCGGGCCTCTCGCGGCTCGACGCCACGCGGCCGAGCGGCGCGACGACGACCTCCTCGCGCGTCTGGTCGTCCACGCCCATGGTCGTCGGCATCCGGCAGGACATCTTCCGCCCGAACCGCCAGCGCTGGGCAAACCGCGAGCAGGAGCTGCGCGCCGAGGTGGCCGAACGCTCGTACAGCGAGGCGATGGAGGACGTCGCCATCGCCGTCGCCAACGACTTCTTCGACTACTACACGGCCAAGCTCGGGCTCGAGAACGCCGTCACCAACGCTGCCGTCAACGACACGCTCTACACGCTCAACAAGGGGCGGTTCGAGGTCGGCAAGATCGGCGAGAACGACCTGTTGCAGAGCGAGCTCGCGCTGCTCCGCGCGCAGGTGTCGCTCGACGGCGCGCGCATGGAGCACGACCGCACGCTCTCGGCGCTGCGGCTGGCGCTGAACCTCCCGCCGGGCTCGCCGCTGGAGATCATCGTGCCCACCGACGTGCCGGAGATCGTGGCCGACACCGCCGTCGCGGTGGCGCAGGCGCTGCGGAACCGCGCGCAGGTCGTCGACCTCGAGCTGCAGGACGTGTCCGCGAAGCGGGCCGTGAGCGAGGCGCGCTTTGCCAACGGCATCGGCGCGAACGTGCAGGCGTCGATGGGCTTCAACCAGACGGGCAATGAGATGGACGCCGTCTACAAGGACCTGCGCGAGGCACAGCGCTTCAACCTCTCGGTCTCGATGCCGCTGGTGCAGTGGGGCGGGCGCAGCGCGGGGATCCAGGCCGCGCGCCTCGACGAGGACCGTGTCGAGCACACCTCGCGGCGCACGCGCGAACTCGCCGCGCAGGAGGCGCACTTCGCGGCGCTGCAGCTCGCGCAATCGCGGCGCCAGCTCGCCATCGCCGCCAAGGCCGACACCGTCGGCGCCAAGCGATTCGACGTCGCCAAGAACCGCTACGTGATCGGGCGCATCGGCATGGACAACCTGTATCAGGCGCAGAGCGAGAAGGACGCCGCGCTCGTCTCGTACCTGCAATCGCTGCGCGGTTACTGGGTGGCGTACTACAGGCTGCGGCGTGTCACGATGTACGATTTCACCGCGGGGTCAGTCATCCGCTAGCTTGCGGGCGTGACCCAACGCCCTGACGAAGAACACCGCACCGCATTTCCCGAGACCGTCCTCGCTGCCCGCGCCGCGCTCGCCGAGGCGCCCGTGGATCGTGCGTCGTTCGAGCGTCCGCTCTCGCTCTGCGACATCTCGCGGTGCCACGGGGCCTGCTGCTCCGACGGCGTGCCGCTGAACCCCGAGGAAGCGCGCGTGCTCTCGGAACTCGTCGAGGCCGAAGCGCCGGCGCTGGTGCAACTCGGGCTCAAGCCCGATTCGTTGGTGGCAATGGCGGAACCGGGTGGCAGCGGTCACACCGGCATCCGCACGCGTGCGCCGGGCGAGCGCTCTCCGCGCCACCCGGCGAGCGTGCCCGATACCGCGTGCGCGATGCTCACCGCTGACGGCCTCTGCGGACTGCAGGTGCTCGCCGTGGAGCGCGGCATGCATCCCTGGTTCTGGAAGCCGATGACCTGCTGGCTGCATCCCGTGGCCGTGGATGAGACCGGGATCCGGCTCCCGCCGGAGGGCGTCACACGCGAGCGCGCGTACCGCGACGGCGGCTATGCGTCCGTGACCGAGTGCAGCCGCGCTGGCTTCAACGCGCGGCCGGCGTCGCAGGTGCTCGCGGCGGAACTCGGATTCCTCGGTGAGCTGATTGGCCGTGACCTGGTCTCGTTGACCGAGCAGTTGGCCTGAGGATCGCGGGAACGGCAACGGCAACCGGGGCTGTGTGGTTGCCGTTGCTGCTGCTGTAAGAGCTTGCGCACCAAGCCCACGGGAACGAGCATCTGTCGCATGAAACGCCGCCGATTTCTCGCCGACCTCTCCCGCTACGCCATCATCTGCGCGGGCCTGCCCAACGACTGGCGCGTGACCTCGCGTCCGCGCTTCATCGATGACCCGTTCACGCTTGGCGTCGCGAGCGGCGATCCCACGCCCACCGGCGCCGTGCTCTGGACGCGCCTCGCGCCGCGCCCGTTCGAGCCCGAGGGCGGCATGCCCGGTGCCAGGCCGACGGTCGCGTGGGAGGTGGCCGAGGACGAGGGGTTCACGAAGATCGTGAAGCGCGGACGGTACACCGCCGCGCCGGAGCTCGGGTACAGCGTGCACGTAGAGGTCGACGGACTCGAGAGCGACCGGTGGTACGCATACAGGTTCCTCTCCGGCGACGCCGTCAGCCAGGTGGGCCGCGTGCGCACCACGCCGGCCGCCGGCGCGCTCACCGACCTGCGCTTTGGCGTGGCGTCGTGCCAGAACTATGAGCAGGGACTGTTCACCGCGCTCGACCATCTCTCGCGCGAGCGGCTCGACCTCGTCACCCACCTGGGCGACTACATCTACGAGTACGGCACGCGCGATGGAGCGGTGCGGCCGCATCATGGGTTCGAGGTCCGCTCCCTCGATGATTACCGCCGGCGCTACAGCCAGTACAAGATGGATCCGGCGCTGCAGGCGGCGCACCGCATGTGCCCCTGGCTCGTGACGTGGGACGATCACGAGGTCGACAACAACTACGTGGGCGCCTTCGGCGAGAACCGGATGGAGAGCGAGGAGCAGATGCTCGCTCGCCGTGCGGCCGCGTACCAGGCATGGTGGGAGCATCAGCCCGTGCGCGTGCCGCGCGCGCGGTCGTGGGCTGACCTCGACATCCGCCGTACCACCGATTGGGGCGCGCTCGCCCGCTTCTGGATGATGGACACGCGTCAGTACCGCGACGATCAGGCCTGCGCCGACGGCTCACAGGTCGTGCCCTGCGGCGACTGGGCGAACCCGGCGCGTTCCGTTCTCGGAGCGCAGCAGGAGAAGTGGATCGACGAAGGGCTCGCCGCGTCGCGCTCGCGCTGGCAGGTGCTCGCGCAGCAGATCATGCTCGCGCCGTTCGACCCCCGCCTCGGCCCCGAGACGCTGGCGGCGATGGATCCGTGGAGCGGCTACCCCGCCGCGCGCGAACGCCTGCTCGGCACAATCGCCGAGCGCGCGCCCAACCGCACCGTCGTGCTCACGGGCGACATCCATTCCAACTTCGTGAACGAACTGCGCTCCGGCTTCGACCGCCCTGACCGCCCGGTAGTGGCGGCGGAACTCGTCGGCACCTCGCTCGCCTCGGGCGGCGACGGCGAGGACGCCTGGCGCCAGTTCACCAACGCCGCGGGCGAGAACCCGCACGTCAAGTGGCACTCGGCGCGCCGCGGCTACATCACCTGCGACGTGAGCGGCAGTGAATGGCGCGCCGACTATCGTGAGGTGCCGTACGTGACGCGGCCTGGCGCTCCGGTCGAGACGCGGACGTCGTGGCGGATCGAGCACGGGCGCGCGGGGATCTCGCGAGCGTAAGTTTCCCGCATGACCAACATCCTCGAGGCCGTCTACTTCGCGACCGCCATCCTGCTGCTCATGGCGCTCGTGCGCTTCATCGGCAGCCGTCGCGCACAGGGCGAGGACCGCGCGATCCTCGTGGAGAAGGCGCGCCGGTACTTCATCCTGTCCGGCGTGATGGGAGTCGCGAGCATCGGTGGCTACGGCTACACCGCCTCCGGCGGATCATCTGCCGGCGATGCGAGCGTCGCGACCGCAGCGGACTCGCTCGCTCAACCGACGGCAGCCCCTCCGCCGAGCACCGCGCTGGTCCCGTGGATGCTCGTCCCCGGCCGCGGCGCGCTCGGCATCGGTTCCGGCGTCTCGCATGAGATGCTTCGCAAGCGACTCGGGGACTCTGTCGTGGTCGTGCTCGCGCTTCCCGAGGCCGGCGGCACGGTGAACGGCACCGTGCTCTTCCCGAACGACTCCCTGCGCCGGCTCGAGATCCTCTGGCACGACGAGCTGCGTGAACGGCCTGCGGTCCTCCGCGTGCGCGGGTCCGCCAGCCATTGGCGACTGCATCCGGGCATCGCCCTCGGCAGCCCGGACGCCGCGGGCAAGCCGCTCAGCGAGCTGCGCGTCGCGATTCCGTGATCCAGCAGTAGTCGGGTGTCTAGAACGTCAGCTGAATCCCGGTCGTGAACAGCTTGTCCATCCTCTCGAACCCCGGCTCCGGCAAGTTGTCGTAGCGGATCACGTACGAGAGCTTGAGCCCGAGGCGCGAGGAGAGGGGCGCGATCAGCGAGGACTCGGTGTTCAGGCGCCAGTCGGTGTTCTCGGTCAGGTTGGGCACGTACTCCACGTTCTGGTTGAAGTACGAGCTCGGCGTGAACGCATGGCGCCAAGCCAGCGCGCCGCGGGCCGATGGGAAGTTCTCCTGGCCACCGTTCACCGCGATCTGCTGCGTGACGCTGCCACCACCCTCGACCCGGATCGTGTCCGCCCGTGCCGCCAGCACGCGCGCCTGGAGGCCGATCTGCTCCTCGAAGCGCCGTTCGATGCCGGCGAACCGGTTGCGATCGTAACCGGCGCCGAGGAAGAAGGCGAACACCTTGTCGATCTTGTAGTCGCCGCGCAGCGACGTCCGCAGGTTGTTCGTGTTCAGCGTGTCGCGTTGCTTGCCGTAGACGAGCGCGAAGGTCTGGGACAGGGTGAACCGACCCCGCTCGTGCGTGAACCGCTCACCGACGTTCATCGTCGTCACTTGCGTGTTGCCGCTCGTCTGCACGAAGCCGAAATCGGTCGTGAGCTTGCTGATGGCGGGGGTGCGCTGCGCCTTCTCGACGATGGGGGTGTCCTGCGCCCGGTCGGAGGCGGATGCGTCCTGCGCCAAGGCGGCAGGGGCGACAAAGGCAAGGAGGAGCGCGACGGTGCACGCCAGGTTGGTCGGTCTCATCATTTCCTGGGTTGGGGGTCCAGCGGAAACTAATCGGCGCCTTGGGGTGCATGTTCCGCTGGACGCGCGCTTCCGTCACATCGTAAGATTCACCACCCCACAAACGGAGCGCACGGTGCTGAAGGAGTTCATGGAGTTCCTCAAGCAGTACGGCGTCATCGGACTCGCCATCGCCGTCATCATCGGCGGCAAGGCGAATGCGCTCGTGACCGCCGTCGTCGACGGCGTGCTCATGCCCTTCATCACCTTCTTCATTCCCGGGGGAGAGTGGCGGACCATGCCGTGGGAGATCGGCCCGTTCACCTTCCTCGTCGGCCCGGTGATCGGTGCGGCGATCGATTTCCTGATCGTCGCCTTCATCGTCTTCTGGTTTGCCAAGAAGGTCCTGCGCGAGGAGAAGGTCACCAAGAAGTAGCGGGGTGCGTGCCATTACATGGTGAGTTTCTCTGCGCACGATTTGATGGGACGGCACGACAGTCAACAGGGAGGCGCGGAGGGCTCAGAGCAGGGCGGAGGACGATGATCCCACGGCGGAGGACGACAACCTCGGCGGAGAACGACAATCGCACGCCACAGGGGGTACGGGGAGCACAGGGAAAGGCCGAGAACAACAAGCGCCTATTAGCGGGGGCTCCCGTGCAGGATCTTGCACGGGAGCCCCCTTCGAGTGCGGTTGCAGTTGCAGTACTCTGTGGCCCTCTGTGCCCTCTGCGCCTCCCTGTGGCTTGTCGTTGCTCCTACCAGCGCCAGTCGCGATACAGATCCAAACCGAACTGGTAGATCTGGCTCGGCCGCCCGACCCGCGTGCACGGCGAGTTGCCGGGCGAAATCGACATGAGCGCCGAGAGCTTCTCCACCGGCCGATACTCCGCGCTGAGACCGAACCAGATCGGCAGCGTCTGCGCGGCGGGGCTCTCCCCGCGGCAGGTGCCCGTCGACAGGCTCATGTAGGAGTCTGGGCCCAGCTGCTTGCCCGCCGTCAGCGCGAAGCTGTTCAGCAAGCCCTCGAACGACCTCAGGCTGAAGTCGCTCGGCGATTCGCCCGCGACCGTCGTCACCTGCAGGTCCGTGATCCAGGGGATCTGCCCGCCGAGTGCCTTCTCGACCGCGCCGCCGAGCGACGGCACCAGCGCCGCCGTGGCCGTCCGCACCGCCGACGAGTTCTGTTGGTTGAGCGCGTACGACGGCGCACCGAACAACAGGTACGAGATGATGTCCGTCTCGCTCGCCGTGCTGCCGAGGTCGCTGGAGGAGAGCGTCACGCGCGGCGCCTGCGTCGTGCCGGTGATGCGGGCGCCGATCCGCACGTCCTCGCGATCTATCTGTCGCACGAGGTACGACGCATGGATGTCGAGCTGCGGCGGGTTGTCGGAGGTGCCGTTCGGCCGCATCACGCCGTTGAGCCGCACCACGCCGCTGTCCACCTGGAAGGTGCGCTGCAGCAGCCCGAGGTTGAGCCGGTAGGTCCCGCGCGCCGCGATCACCTCGCCGCGCAGGAACGGCGACTCGAGGTCTCCCGACACCGAGAGTCCGCCCATGAGCTGCACGTTGATGTCGGCCGACCGCAGCCGCACCTCGTTCCCGAGCTGGATCACGAGCTGGTCGATGGCCGGCATGTACTTGCGCCTGGCCTCTGCCGCCGCTAGGTCCGCCTCGAGCGGCAGCACGTCGCGCTGGTTGGCGATGAACGCGTTCGCCGTGGGGACCATCATGTTGCCCCGCAGCAGGAGCGAATCGAGCGGGCCGCGCAGCTGCAGTTGCCACGACACGTTCGCTTCGGCGACGCGCGGGTTGTCGATCACCTGCAGGCTCCGGGCGACGGAGCGGATGTCCGCATGCCAGCCGTCGTCCGTGTGGAACAGCGCGCCCTCGAGCGCGGCCGTGTCGGCGCGCGCCGTCGCGTCCGCGAGGCGCACGCGGTGCAGGATCACCGAGTCGGGCGCGAGCGACACGTCCATCAGCAGGTCGCGAAAACCCGTCTGCAACGCCGGCACCGTGAACGCGCCGTCGCGAAGCAGGAAGATGCCGCGTGGCTCGTAGGCCCCCCACTTGCCACCCACGAGCAGGTCCGCGTCGAACGCACCGGTCAGGCCCGCGATGCCGGGGATGAACGGGCGGAGCCCTGCGACCGACGTGCCGCTGGCGGCGAATCGCAGGTAGAGCTCCTCGTCCTTGCGCATGCGCTCAGCGCGCGTGAGCGAGACGAGCCGGAGATCGAGCGGCAGCGTGCCCGTCAGCGCGAACTCCTCACGCTCGCCGTTTCGCGCACGCAGGTCCACATCGAAGCGGCGGTCGGCATAGTCCCCCTTGAAATCGAGCCGCGGCATCAGCTGGCTCTCGACGGCTCCCGAGTCGGCCGTGATCGCGAGGGTCATCGTCGGCGCCTGCTTGGTGCCCGAGAGCGTCGCCTCCGCGGAGACCAGGCTGCGCACGCCCGCGGGCACGAGGCCGGTGAAGCGGGCGTGGTCGACGGGGATCCGCGTGGCGCGGGCGAACGCCGAGACCGGGCCCGCGGTGTCCATGGCAATCGCGAAGGTGAGCTGTGCGCCGCTCTCGCTGCGCAGCCGCACGGTGTCGGTCACGAGGCGCCGCCCGTCGTTGCTGAGATGCGCCGGCGCCTCGAGCGCCCACGTCGCCTCGTTCGAGACCGCCGAGAGTGAGTCCAGCCGCAGCCGTGTCGTGTCGCCGTTGAAGCGCAGGTCGGCCGACGCTTGCGCGCGCAGCGTGTCGCCCGCGACGAGCTGAGCGCGCGCGTCGATCGACTGGTCGTCCCGGAGCGTGGCCTGCAGCGCCAGGATCGTCAGGGGAATGCCGGCAGCCACGACGCCATGCGCGGTGAACTCCGAGCGGCCGACCGGATCGCCGGGGATCCCGGCAAACTGCAGCCCGCCGGAGATGCTATCGGCAAGCGTGCTGCCCGCGCGGAGATCCGTGCCCGACCACCTTGCGTCCACCTGAAGCGTATCGAACGACCCGAAGATGGAACCCTGCGCGCGCAGCTTTCCGCCGAGCGAGTCCTTGATGGCACCCACCAGGCTGTCCGACATGAAGCCGCCTAGCAGCGTCACCGAGTCCACGAATGCCAGGAAGCGCACCGAGTCGCGACGCGCCGGGTCTCGACTCAGGTGACCCTTGGCGCTGATCCGTCCCAGCGTCGACTCCACGCCGAGGGTGTCGATGCGCGCACCGCCCGGCTCGAGCACCAGCGACGCGCGGCCGTTGCGCAGCGTGAGGCCGGCCACCTCGCTGGTTGAGTCGATGATGATCTCGAGCGGGCCGGACGGTCCCGACCAGTTGCCGTCGAGGCCACTCGTGGCACGCGCGGTGAGCTGGTGGTCGGGCAGGTTGCTCCGCACGAGGAACCGTCGGAGGTCGAACGTCTCCATCGTCGCGGTGCCCTTGAACACCAGGCGCGCGCTGTCGGTGGAGGTCGTGCCTGAGAGCGCGAAGAACGCATCCTCGCCCTCGAGCGCGAGTTCGAGCGCGAGCGAGTCGCCGCGCGCGGCGGCGCTGAGCGAGCCGCTCACGCGTCCCCGCAGCGCCGTCGGCGTGATCGCCTTGCCGACTGACGCCACGCTCGCCGAGTCGATGATCAACTGCGCTTCGAGCCAGGTGGTCGAGGTGTCCTTCGCCACGCGCCCCGCGCCGCGGAAGTGGGACACCGGCAGCGCGCCGTCGGTGAGGATCACGTCGGCGCCGTCGAACCGGAAATCGTCGATCGGGCCAGTCAGGGTCACGCGGCCGTGCAAGTAGCCGTCGAGCGAGTCGGCGCGCGAGAGGATGGCGCCGGCGGTGCGGACATCGAGCGAATCGAGGAAGATGTCCAGCGGCTCGAGCGAGAGCGCATCGGCGAGGAAGTCGATGGTGCCCGCGACGGCGAGGCGCGACCGCGCGCCGCCGACGCGGCGGTCCTCGTACTCGATGGCCGAGGAGTCGAGCTGCCACGCGTCGAGCGTGCCGCCGCGCGCCATGAGGCGTCCGCGCAGCGCGCCGTCCCACGGCGCGCCGGGGATCGAGTCCCGCAGGATCTCATGGAGGAACCGGAAGTCGAGCGGCGACATCGAGAGATCGAGGTCGCGGATCGCCAGCTCGGGGCCGACATCTACGAGGAAGCGCCCACCGAGCCGGGAATCGGTGCCGGTCGCATCGAGCGAGTCGATGACGTAGCGCGTGATGCCGCGCTCCGGACCATTGATGATGCGTACCACCGCGCGGCCGCGGCCGCTGTCCGGTATGAAGTCGGTGATCCAGGTGAGGTCGCTGAACGCGGCCGAGTCGACCTTCAGCACGAGCGCGAGCCGCGCGTCCGCGTCGGGCACGCCCCACCCGATGCCGCCGGAGAGCGAGCCCTGTGTGTCTCGCAGTCGCACGGCCGGGAAGTCCACGCGCACCGAGTCGCGCCAGAGCGCCACGCGTCCCTCGGCGTGTCGCAGCAGCAGCGGCGGCGACTCGATGTCGGCGGAGAGGCGGTGCACGATCACGTGGCCTTCACGAGAGCCCATCCCGAACCGTGACCGGCCGAGCACGACCTCGATGCCCGCGTACTGCGTGCGGCGCAGCGGGAGCGAGGGCAGGGAATCGAGTCGTGCGACGGTGACGAGGCCGTGCGCCAGCTCGAGCGAATCGAGCGTCACCGTCCACGGCTTGCTCGGGCTTTCGGGCGCCGGAGCCGTGGTCGTGTCCCTGAACAGCTCGGCGATGTTCCAGCTGCTGTCGTCCCGCTGCGCGAGGTGGGCCTGCGGACGCCGCACGACCACCTCGTACAGGTGCACCTCGCGGTCGAGCAGCGGCGCCAGCGCGAACCGCGCGTCGATGGGCCCGCTGGAGAACACCAGCTCGCCGGCGGCGTCGCGCAGCTCGAGCGTGTCGACGGACGCCGACCCGAGCGGCGAGAGGTTGAGCCGTCCGAGGACGGCGCTGCCCTGTGAGCCGAGCGCGCCCTCGAGCTGCGCGACGATGCGCCGCCTCACCCACTCGTTGCCGCGGTCGGTGCGCACGAGCACGAAGGCCGTGACCAGGAGCACGAGCGTGACGCCACCCACGATCCCCAGCGCGACGACGAGCGCGATCCGCAGCCGGCGCACGCTAGAAGGCCTCGCCGATGCTGAAGTGGAAGGCCAGTCGGCGGAAGAAGCTCTTGGAGCGGCCGGGCACGAACGTGGCAGGACAGCTGGCCGGAGTCACCGGAACTGTCGCGAACGACTCGGTCGTGCCGGGCGAGACGCAGATGGCGCGGCCCGGGATGCCGGCGTCGATGTCGCGCCGCTGCAGGTAGAACGCCGGCCCGGACTCGTAGTCGTACCGGTTGAAGCCGACGTCCACCCGGAAGGGTCCGATCGGCGTCACGAGCCGCACGCCGGCGCCCGGAGTCACCCGCAGTCCCGTCACGGAATAGTTGCCCGTGTTGTTCCACACTCTCCCGGCGTCGACGAACACCACCCAGCGGAGGATGTCGGTCGGCCAGCCGACGCGCGTTCGCAGCTCGAGGTTCAGCAGCGCCATCGCCGTGCCGCCGGCGGGCGCGATGCGGTTGAAGTCGCTGCCCTGCGCCACCTCGCGCACGACCACGCCGTCGCGCGTCACCTCGGACGACGCAGGAGGCTGGTCCACGATGTAGACGGCCGGCCCGAGCTGGTTCTGGCCGAAACCGCGCACGCTGTTCTGGCCGCCCGAGTAGAACCGTTCCTGCGGCGGCACCAGCGGCTCGAGGTCGCGGCGCGTCACCACCACGCCGCCCTGCACGCGCGCGGCGCCGACGAAGAGCCGGCTGAGCGGGCGGTAGATGGCGTACTCGAGCTGCGAGCGGTTGTAGTTCACGCGCTGGAGTCCGGTGCCCACATCGATGGTGCCCAGGCGCGACTCCACCACCCAGCGGCTGTCGTTCACCACGATGCTGCCGAGCGTCGGCGCCGAGCGCGAGAAGGTCACTCCCACCGCGTGCGACGTGCTCGGCGTGGTCAGCAACACCTGGTCGTTGATGCGGCAGAGGCCGAACACCTCGCAGGCCACCGCGAGATCCGACGTCGTCTGCCCCTTGTCGTACCGGTAGGAGAAGAGCGTGCTCACGCGCGGGAACACCGGACGCTCGACCGTTGCCAGCACGCCGAAGTCGACCTCGCGCACGTAGCTCTCGAACTCCGTGCGCCGCTCGCTGTAGAGCGTCAGCTCCGGGCGCAGCCGCTGGCCGATCAGGCCGCGCATCTGCATCGTCACGCCGCCGTAGTAGTTGATCTCGGCGCTGAACGGGTCCGAGCGCACGCCGGCCGCGCAGAGCGCGTCGAAGCCGTCGAGCGGCCGGCCGACGCCGATCTTCGAGAGCCGCGCGTCGAGCTGCAGCCGGTGGGCGCCGCGGAGGAAGTTCTGGTAGGTGTAGCGCGAGTTGACGCGGAAGCAGTCCAGCGTGCCCCATCCCGCGCCGTTGCGCAGCGCGTGGTGGCGACCCTCGATCAGCCGCACGAGCAGGGGGATCGTGTCACCCACGGACCGGCCGGGGATGGTGTCGATGGCGACGGTGCGATACACGCCGTTGCCGAACAGCGCCTGCTGGCTCGAGCTGATCTTGGCCTGCGCCAGCACGTCGCCGGAGTCGACCTGCAGCATCGCCCGCACGTCCTCCTCGGGTATCGCCGGGCGCCCCGAGTCGGCAGGCGCGATCTCGACCTCGATATGGCCCACGTGCACGAGTGCTTCCGGCCGCCAGGTCATCGTCAAGAGCGCTCGCCGCCGCACCGAGTCGATCTCGACGTCGAAGAGCGGCGCTCGCGCGCGCGCGAACCCTGCCGCACGGATGATGTCCTGGATCGAGTCCGACATCGTGTGCACGATGGCCGTGTCGATCGGCTGTCCGCCGAGCACGTCGCGCAGTTCGCGCTGGTTCACGAGCCGGCCCGGCAGGCCTACCAGCGCGATGCTGTCGACCAGCACCGGCTTGGCCTCGCGCACGCGGAAGCGGACCTCCGCCGTGCGGCTGCCGGTGCGCTCGAAGCTCGAGATGGCTGTCGTGCCCGGATATCCCTTGGCGGCATACACGCGCTCGATGCGCGTCGCGTCGTTGATCACCTCGGTGGAGTCGAGGCACGCGGTGGCGCCGACGTTCCAGCCGAACCAGCGTCGGAGGCGGCCGGCGCGCTCCGTGAACAACCGCCCGCGCAGGTCGGAGTCGCTGACCGACCGGTTGCCGTCTATGCGAAGTGCCTCGACGCGTGGCCGGCTCGGGGTACACTCGCGATCTTGCGCCGAGAGCGCCGGCGCCATGACGCACAACAGCAGCCAGGCGCACACGCCGGCGCGGACAGGTGAATGCATCGCTCAGGGCCGAGGGACCAACAGGACGAGCAGTCGCGCGCCGCTCATCGGTGAATTCTATTATGAGGTACACCTTCCCAGCCATTCAGTCACGGAGCCGTATGTCGACGCGCACCATCGCCGCCGCCGCAACAATCGTCCTCGCCGCCTGCGCCCCCGAGGCGAGAAGCCCCGAAACGGCGACCGCCGACCTCGCCTGCTTCGGGAGCCGGGTGCTCTCGTACCAAACGCTCGTCGCCGAGGTCGTGATCCCGGCCGGGGAGAGCTGCGAGTCGGGCACCTTCGAGGTCGTCTTCACTCGCGGCGCCGACACCCTCGCCGCCCTGACCGAGTCCCGCCGCGGCTCCGTGGGCTTCATCGGCACCGCCGACGTCGACGGCGACGGCCGCGGCGAATTCTTCGTCGCGACGCACACCGAAGACGCCGACAAGCGTGGCGAACTCTTCGCCTTCACCGACGCCGGCGACGCCATCCGCAAGCTGCCCCTCGCATCGCTCGACTCGACGCAACTCGCCGGCTACTCGGGCCACGACCGCTTCGGCTTCGGTGGAGCGAACCAACTGGTACGCGCTTTCCCAAGGGACGGAAACGCAGCCGACACCGCCTGGTACGGCTACTCCCACGGCGAATCCCGCTGGGTCCCAGTAGAACGTCCGTCCTGGCTGCGCTAAGCACCCCCCGCACCCTACAC
>DATLLD010000002.1:0-37630 GCA_035538035.1 Gemmatimonadaceae bacterium
AGGTCGAACTCGAAACTGCCGCTGCGCTCCACGAACCTGAGCCCGGTGACGGTGCGCACTGAAGGGATCGAATTCCCGTTTCCGGGGTACCTCACGAACATCGTCCGGCAAGTGCGCTTGAATTTCAAGCCGCGCAACCAAGGATTGAAGGCGGAGGTGTTCTTCTTCATCAAGCGGGACGGCACCGTCACCGGGCTCAGGTTCGTGGAGCGCAGCGGCAGTTTCGAGTTCGACCTTGAGGCGGAGGCCGCGCTGGAAGCGGCCGCTCGCAGTTTCGGCCCACTGCCGGCCGGCTTCACAGACGACATCCTTCCCATCTCGTTCCGCTTCGATCCCGCCACGCTGAGATGATCATCCGCTTCACCCGACACGCCGTCACCGCGGCCGCCGCGCTCGTGTGCGCCGCGCTCGCCTCTGCATTCCCGGCATCCGCCGTCGCGCAGGACACCTCCAAGGTGCAGGGCGTCCGCATCGGTCTCACCTACACCGGGAGTTCGCGTCCCGGCCTCTACGTGCTCACCATGCGCGGCGCAGACGCCGACTCGATACGCGGCATCATCACGCGCGACCTCGACTTCGGCGACCGCATCAGCGTGATCGCGCCGGCGTCGGGCGAGCCGCCCGTCGGCAAGCTCAACTACCAGCTCTACGGATCCCTCGGCGCGGCCGCCGTGCTGCAGCTCTCGCTGAACGCCGGCGGCGGCCTGCACGTCGCACTGCATGAGGTCGGGCCCGGCCGCATCATGAACGCCGTCGACTTCCCGCTCGTGCAACCGCTCACGTCCCCCGAAGGGCGGATGTCGCTGCACGTCATCGCCGACGAGATCGAGCGCTGGGTCACGGGCGTGGCCGGCATCGCCGCGACGCGCGTGATGTTCAACCGCGGTGGCTCGCTCTGGGTCGTCGACTCCGACGGTGCGCATGAGCGTGCCGTGCCGGGCACCGCCGCCGGCCAGTCTCCGGCTTGGCACCCTAACGGCACGACGATCGCGTACCACGAGATGGCCGACGACGGCACGCATGTCATCCTGCGGGACATGCTCGCGGGTACGTCGCGGCGCCTCTCGTTCGGCGGAGGCACGAACGTCAGCCCAGCCTTCTCGCCGGACGGCAAGACGCTGGCATGGGCTTCCGGCCTCGACGGCACGGACCTCGTGGCAACCCAGTTGAACGGTGGTGACGGACTGCGCCGCGTGACCGTCGGAAGAGGTGCGACGAACTCGCAACCCACGTATTCGCCGGACGGCCGCCGCATCGCGTTCACGTCCAACCGCATTGGTCGGCCAGAGGTGTATATTACCGACGCCGACGGTGCGGATACCGAGCTGCTCACGACATCCGGCTTCGGCGACCAGTTGTACCGTGCGGATCCATCATGGTCCCCGGATGGCCGGTTCGTCGCATTCTCGACGCAGGTGGAAGGCCGCTTCCAGATCGCGACCATCGCCCTGCGGGATCGCAGCGTCAAGCAGCACACGATCGACGGCAGCAACGAAGACCCATCCTGGTCACCCGATGCACGACACCTGGTGTTCAGCTCCACACGGAGCGGATCGCGGCAGTTGTGGGTGCTCGATACCGAATCCGGTCGCATGCGCCAACTGACCCACGGCGCGCCGGCGCGCATGTCCGCTTGGTCACCACGCCTCGCGTCCACGAAGTAGTACCACCGAACCACCGCTTCCCCTACCTATGAGGATGAAATGAAGATCCGTTCCGTCGCACCTCTTGCTCTGGTGCTCCTCGTCGCCGTGGCCTGCCGCCGCCAGCCGGAGCCGGCACCCGCCCCGGTGCCGACGATCAACCAGGATTCCATCGACGCCGCGAACCGTGCCCGTGCCGAAGCCGAAGCCCGTGCCCGTGCCGAAGCTGAAGCCCGTGCCCGCGAGGAAGCCGCCGAGCGCGCCCGTATCGAAGCCGAGAACCGTGCCCGCGCCGCGATGGAAGCGGCCCGCGCCGCCTTCGCCACCGCGATCTACTTCGACTACGACAAGAGCGACCTGAAGCCGGAAGCGCGCCAGCTGCTCGACGCCAAGCTGCCGCTCCTCCGCGCCAACACCAACGTCCGCATCCGCATCGCCGGTCACACCGACGACCGCGGCTCGGATGAGTACAACATCGCCCTCGGCCAGCGCCGTGCCGCCTCGGCCAAGCGCTACCTGGTCGACCAGGGCATCGCCGCCGATCGCATCGACGTCGTCAGCTTCGGCGAGGATCGTCCGTCGGCGATGGGCACCGGTGAGGCCAACTGGGCGCAGAACCGCCGCGATGAGTTCGAGATCATCGTCGGTGGGGAGACGCTTCGCCTCCCGTGAGCCAACGGTCAAGGCGATTTCGCTTGATGCTCGTGCCGGTCGCCGCCTTGGCGACCGGTGCGTGCTTCGCCACGACCAGCGACATGCGCGTCCTGCAGGGTGACCTGCAGGTCGTGCGTGCCGAGATGGCCGCCGGCGATTCCTCGACGCGGGTCATGCTCGATTCCGCGCTCGCGAAGGTCTCGGCGCTGCTCGCCGAGGTGGCCGACACGGTGAAGTCGGCGAATGCCACGACGATGCGGCTGCGTGGGGACGTGCGCGAGGACCTGCAGTCCATCCGCCAGCAGCTGATCGCCATCCAGGAGCTCACCGGCCAGAGCCAGCGACGCATCCAGGAACTGCGGTCCGAGATGGAGACGCGCGCGAGCGAGCTCGCCGCGCCGACAGTGCCGCCCGGAGGAGCGCCAGGTGCCGCACCACAGGGCGCCACGCCCGGACCGGCGCAGCTCTACCAGCTCGGGCAGGACCAGCTCCGCCGCAACAGCGCCGGCGCGGCGCGCAGCGCCTTCACGTCGCTGCTGACGCAGTACCCGACCTCCGACCTCGCTCCCGACGCGCTCTATGGCGTGGCCGAGTCCTGGGCGGCGGAAGGCAACGGCCCTGCCGCGGACTCCGTCTACGCGCTCGTCGTGCAGCGCTATCCGAAGTCGCAGCGCGCGCCGACGGCGCTCTATAAGCGCGCCACGGCCCTCCGCACCGTCGGCCAGACGGCCCAGGCCCGCGCCATCTACCAGCAGATCGTCGACAAGTATCCGCGGTCCGAGGCGGCCCTGCTCGCGGCGGAATTCTTGAGCGCTAAGCCGTAGCATCCCGCTGCCCCGGCCGCCGTCGCCCGTTTGTCTTGAGCGGTGCGGCGGCCGGCCGGTGACCCGGGACAGGCGCACGAGCCAACAGAGACCATGACGAAGCACGACGGCCGCACCGGCGAGATGCCCTTCCTCGACCACCTCGAGGAACTGCGCTACCGGCTCCTCTGGAGCTTGGGCGCGCTCGTCGTGCTGACCATCGCCGCGTTCACCATCGTGTCGCGGTATGACGTCATCGGCCTGCTCGCGCAGCCCATCGAGCCCTACCTCGCGAACGGCAAGCTGATCTTCACCGGCCCGGCCGACTCCTTCACGATCGTGATGAAGGTGTCGTTCGCCATCGGCATCGTCGCCGCGGCGCCGGTGATCGGCTACCACATCTGGATGTTCCTCGCGCCCGCGCTCCACCCGCACGAGAAGCGCGTCGTGATGCCGGTGCTGCTCGGCGCGACCGGATTGTTCGCGACCGGGGTATACCTGGCGGTGCGGTGGGTGCTGCCCGCGATGTTCGGCTTCCTGCTGACCTTCCAGAGCGACTCGCTGGAGCAGATGATCTCGGCGCGGGAGTACTTCTCGTTCGCCGTGTCGATGGGCCTCGCCTGCGGCGCCACCTTCCAGCTGCCGATCGTGATCGTGGCGCTGACCGCGCTGGGGCTCGTGACGCCGAAGGTGCTCATGAAGTACCGCCGGCACGCCGCCGTCGGCAGCATCGTGGCGGCCGCCATCATCACGCCGGGCGACGTGCTCCTCGTGACGGCCATGCTCGGCGTGCCGCTCTACCTCCTCTACGAGATCAGCATCGTGCTCAGCTGGTTCGTGTACCGCCGCAAGCAGAGGAAGGCGCGCGACCGCGACAACAGCGCGGCCGAGTCGATCGGCGGGGCGTCGACGTGATCGCGGCGGGCGGCAGGGCGCGTGCGCTGGCGTCGGCGCTGGGCGCCGTGCCGCTCGTGCTGCTCGTGCTGCTCGCCGTTTCCGCATCGCCGGCGTCGGCGCAGCAACGGCCGCCCGCGGACACCGCCCGCCGCGCGCCCGGCGACACCATCCGCCGCACCGCCGCCGACTCCGCCCGCGCCCGCGCGGACTCCATCAAGCCCCTCGTGGACTGGGCGGAGGACGATTCCGTGATGCGGTCGCTCCGGCGGCGCGCCGGCTACACCGTCGTGCAGTTCCAGGCCGAGCGGGTGTCCTTCAACAACGCCAGCCGGCTGATGAGCCTCACCGGCACCGACTCCGCCCGTGCCGCCGTCCAGCGCGACACCACGCTCCTGGTGGCGCGCACCATCCAGTACAACGACAGCACCAAGCTCGTGAACGCGCTCGGCGACACGATCGTCATGCGCGATCCCTCGCAGCGCGGCGACGTCATCGGGCTCGGCGAGTTCCAGTACGACATCGCGCGGCGCGAGGGCAAGACGCGCCAGTTCAGCACCGTCGCCAACGCCGGCGAGGACTGGCGCGTCGCGGCGCACCAGGCGGCGTTCGATTCCGACTCCACCGGCGAACGCAACACCATCTACGGGCGCGACGGCATCATCACGTCGTGCCTGGACTCGGTGCCGCACTACCACTTCCAGGCCAGGGAACTCAAGCGCGTCAGCAACAACGTGATCGTGGCGCGCCCGGCCATCCTGTACGTGCAGGGCGTGCCGGTGATGTGGCTGCCGTTCATCTTCCAGGACATCCGCGAGGGGCGGCGCTCGGGCATCCTGACGCCCCGCATCGGCTTCTCGGAACTCGTGCGCAACTCGCCGAGCTACCGGCGCACGGCCGAGAACCTCGGCTATTACTTCGCCCTCACCGACTACGTGGACGCGCAGGTCTCGCTGGACTGGCGGTCGAGCGCGCGGGCGACGGTCGAAGACCCGGGGTGGACGGCGCTCAACGCCGAGATCCGCTACCGATGGCTGAACCGCTTCCTCGGCGGTTCGCTGGCGCTGCAGCAGCGATCGCTGAGCAGCGGGCTCAAGAACACCTCGGTGAGCTGGGCGCACAACCAGGAGTTCTCGTCGCGCACCCGCTTCACGTCGAACATCAACTACGTCTCCAGCACCGTCGTCCACCGCCGCACCGCCATCAATCCGCTGGCGGCCATCGCGGCCATCGGTTCTCAGCTGAACCTCGTGCGCCAGCAGGGGCCGCTGGCCATCAACATCGGCGGCAGCCGCAAGCAATACCCGGGGCGCGAGCAGGTCGACCAGAACTTCCCGTCCGTGAACGTCACGTCGAAGCCGCTTGGCATCGGTGAATGGTTCGTCACCAACCCGAGCCTGAGCTTCACGACGGCGCAGCAGCTCAACCTCGACGGCACCGGCGACTTCGCGTTCCGCTACACGCCAGTCGCCGGCGGGCTCGACTCGACGCGCCTCAAGCGCAACACCCGCTCCACCAGCCTCACGCTCGGCACGCCGTTCAAGATCTTCGACTTCCAGGTGCAATCGGGATTCCGCTTCAACGAGAACGAGAACGACTTCCCCGAGATCCGCACCATCCGCGACCCCGCGGACCCGACGCGCAAGATCGAGCGCGTGTACGCCAAGACCTTCCTCTCGTCGGCGGACTTCGACGTGTCCATCGGCCTGCCGCAGTTCCTGCAGGGGACGTTCAACCTCGCGCCGTCCGTGAGCCTCGCCAACGTCGAGGGCTCGGGATACCTCGTGCGCAGCGAGCGCACGGCCGGCGAGTGGGTCTCGCAGAACAAGCGCGTCTCGTATGCCTTGGCCACCTCGCCCACGGTGTTCCGGCTCTATCCGGGCATCGGCAACATCGAGCGCATCCGTCACGCGCTCTCCCCGTCGCTCTCGTGGAGCTACTCGCCCACGGCGGAGGTCAGCGAGGAGTTCCTGAACGCCCTCGGCAAGAGCAAGGCGGACGGGTACCTGGGCAGCCTTGCGCAGAACCGCCTGTCGTTCGGCCTCGCGACGAACATCGAGGCGAGAATGGGGAACCGTCGCGACACCACCTCGACCGCGGCGCTCGGCGACGGCGAGAAGGTTCGCCTGGCGTCCATACAGTTCACGCCCATCGTCTACGACTTCGAGCGCAAGCGCCAGACCGGCGGCACCGGTTTCGCCACGGAGCGCTGGGGCTACACCTTCCGTTCAGACCTGCTGCCGGGCTTCGACCTCGGCGTGGACTACTCGCTCTTCCAGGGCAACCCGGTCAGCGACACCGCCAAGTTCTCGCCGTATCGCGAGTCCGTGCGCGCCACCTTCTCGCTCACCGAGAACTCTACGATAGTCCGCAGCATCGGACGGCTGTTCGGCTATCGCTCCAGCTCCGCCACGGGACGCCCGGACGTACGGGCCGGCGCACTGCCGGGCGACGGCACCGAAGACGCCTTTGGCGCGCCGCAGGCGATGGGCGCGACGACCGGCACGCGGGCGCGTGAGGGCATCTCCGAGATACCCTCGGGGCAGGGGTTCCAGGCCGCGTTCACCGTGAGTTCGCAGCGACAGCGTCCCCCGGTCGGCGGTCGCGTGGTGGATTTCGATCCGGCCGTGCAGTGCGCCGGGCTGATCGGGCTGCCGCAGTACGAGACCTGCGTGTTCAACGCGGAGCAGACGGCGTCCAACCAGGTGGGCCAGAACCCCACCACCGAGGGCGGCACCTTCTTCCGCGTGCGCCCGACGACGTCGGTGGGGCTCCGCACGAGCTTCAACCTGACGCCGAAATGGGCGGCCGCCTGGAACACGATGTACGACGTCGAGGAGTCCGAGTTCGCGATGCAGGTGGTCACGCTGCAGCGCGAGTTGCACGACTGGCGCGCCATCTTCGGGTTCTCGCAGGGGCCGAACGGCAACTTCGCATTTACATTCTTCATATCGCTCAAGGCGCAGCCCGAGATCAAGCTGGACTACGACCGGCAGACCTATCGTCCGCCGCTGGGCACCCCACCGCCCTGAATTCCTCCGTTCCTCCCGAAAAAAGCGCATCGCCGTGACTCCTGAAAAAGCATCCCCGCTTCTCCTCGACGGCTCCTCGCTCACCATCGACCATCTGGTCGCCGTCGCCGAGCAGCGGCGCGAGGTGCGGCTCGCCCCGGCGGCTCGCGAGCGCATGTTGGCCACGCGCGGCATCGTCGAGGGCATCGCCTCGCGCGGCGAGGCCGTGTACGGCGTGACGACAGGCTTCGGCAAGCTCTCCGACTTCGCGATCCCGCCTCACCAGCTCGCGCAGTTGCAAGTGAACCTCGTGCGCAGCCATGCCGCCGGCGTCGGCCCGCGGCTCCCGGCGCGCGAGGTGCGCGCCATGATGCTGCTCCGAGCGAACGTGCTCGCCAAGGGCTTCAGCGGCGCGCGTCCGGAACTGGCGGAGCTGCTCTGTGCGATGCTGAACGCCGGGCTTCATCCGTCGGTGCCGGAGCAGGGGTCGGTGGGCGCGAGCGGCGACCTCGCGCCGCTGGCGCACCTTGCGCTCGCGCTGATCGGCGAAGGCGAGCTTCAGCATCCCGCCCGCCACGGCGGCGGAGAGGCCGGCGGCGAGTCGGATGGCGCGGCCACGCGCGTCGGCCCCGCCGCCGACGTGCTCCGCGCGCACGGGCTCGAGCCCGTGGTGCTCGGTCCCAAGGAAGGCCTCGCGCTGATCAACGGCACGCAGGCGCACACGGCCATCGCGGCGCTCTCGCTGGCCGAGGCCAAGCGCTGCTGGGAAGCGGCGCACATGGCCGGCGCGACCTCGCTCGAGGCGCTGCTCGGCACGCCGGCTGCGTTCGACGCGCGCATCCACGCCGCGCGCGGCCAGCGCGGGCAGATGGAGTCCGCGGCGCTGTTGCTCGAGCTGCTGGCCGACAGTGAGATTCGCGAGTCGCATCGCGAGGGCGACGCGCGCGTGCAGGACGCGTACGCGCTGCGCTGCATGCCGCAGGTGCACGGCCCGGTGCTGGAGGCGATGCGGTTCGCCGAGGGGTTGATCGCCACCGAGCTCAACGCCGCGACCGACAACCCGCTGGTGTTCGACGACGGCACGATGCTCTCCGGCGGCAACTTCCACGGACAGGCCGTGGCGATGGCACTCGACGTGCTCGCGATCGCCATGACCAACCTCGCCGCCATGAGCGAGCGCCGCACCGACCGGCTCGTGCATCCCGACCTCAACGAGGGGCTGCCGCCGTTCCTCTCCACGACGGCCGGCGTGAGCTCGGGCTTCATGATGGCGCAGGTGACCGCGGCCGCGATCACCAGCGAGTGCAAGGTGCTCTCGCATCCCGCGAGCGTGGACACCATTCCCACCGACGGCAACAAGGAGGACGTGGTGCCGATGGCGATGGGCGCCGCCATCAAGCTGCGGCGCATCCTGCACAACCTGCGGCACGTGATCGCGGTCGAGCTGATGTGCGGCGCGCAGGGACTCGAGTCGCGGCGGCCGCTGCGTGCGGGCGTCGGCGTCGAGCGCGCCTATGCCGCCGTGCGCGCGCTGGTGCCGGCGCTCGTCGAGGATCGCGTGCTCGGGCCGGACATCGAGCGGCTGGCCGTCGCCATCGGCGAGGGACGCTTCGGGGTGCGCGCATGAGCGGCCCACGCGTCGTCCGTGCCGACCACGGCACCGCACTGACCTGCAAGGGATGGCCGCAGGAAGCCGCCCTCCGCATGCTCATGAACAACCTCGACCCCGATGTCGCCGAACGCCCCGACGACCTCGTGGTCTACGGCGGCACCGGCAAGGCCGCGCGCGACTGGCCGAGCTTCGACGCCATCGTGCGCAGCCTGCGGGCGCTCGAGGATGACGAGACGCTGCTCGTGCAGAGCGGCAAGCCGGTGGCCGTGTTCCGCACGCACCGGCACTCGCCGCGCGTGCTGATCGCCAACTCGAACCTCGTCGGCCGCTTCGCCACCTGGGACCACTTCCGCGAACTCGAGCGGAAGGGCCTCATGATGTACGGGCAGATGACCGCGGGTTCGTGGATCTACATCGGCTCGCAAGGCATCGTGCAGGGCACCTACGAGACGTTCGGCTCGCTGGCGCGAAAGCATTTCGGCGGCTCGCTCGCCGGCAAGTTCGTGCTCACCGCCGGACTCGGCGGCATGGGCGGCGCGCAGCCGCTCGCGGCCACGATGAATGACGCGGCGTTCCTCGGCGTCGAGGTGGACCCGGAGCGCATCGAGAAGCGCATCAAGACCCGCTACTGCGACCGCATGACGGCGGACCTCGACGAGGCGTTGCGCTGGATCGACGAGGCCAAGCGCGAGAAGCGCGGCCTCTCCGTCGGACTTGTGGGCAATGCGGCCGAGGTGCTGCCGTTGATGGTGGCGCGCGGCATCATCCCGGATGTCGTCACGGACCAGACGAGTGCGCACGACATGCTCACCGGTTATGTGCCGGCGGGGATGACGCTCGCCGAGGCCGCGGCGCTGCGCGCGAGCGACCCCAAGGCGTACGTCGAACGGTCCACGGCGAGCGCCGTCGAGCACGTGCGCGCCATGCGTGCGATGCAGGACCGCGGCGCGATCGCGTTCGACTACGGCAACAACATCCGCACGGTCGCGTTCGATGCAGGGCTCACGGACGCGTTCAGGATCCCCGGCTTCGTGCCCGAGTACATCCGCCCGCTCTTCTGTGAGGGCAAGGGACCGTTCCGCTGGGCGGCGCTCTCCGGCGATCCGGCCGACATCGCGCGCACCGACGAGCTGGTGCTGGAGATGTTCCCGCACGACGAGCACCTGAAGCGGTGGATCGGCATGGCCCGCGAGCGCATCCAGTTCCAGGGCCTCCCCGCGCGCATCTGCTGGCTCGGGCAGGGCGACCGCGCGCGTTTCGGCGTCGCACTCAACGACCTCGTGGCCAAGGGCGAGCTCCGCGCGCCGATCGTCATCGGCCGCGACCACCTGGACACCGGCAGCGTGGCCTCGCCGTTCCGCGAAACCGAGGGCATGAAGGACGGCACGGACGCCGTTGCCGACTGGGCGATCCTCAACGCACTGCTCAACGTCGCGAGCGGCGCCACCTGGGTGAGCTTCCATCACGGCGGCGGCGTGGGCATCGGCAACTCGCTGCATGCCGGGCAGGTGATCGTCGCCGACGGTACGCCGGAGATGCGCGAGCGCCTCGAGCGCGTGCTCACGAACGATCCGGGCATCGGCGTGGCGCGGCATGCGGACGCGGGGTACGAGATCGCGGTCGAGACGGCAGCTCGCGAGGGGATCCAGATTCCGCTCGCGAGACAGATGTGAGAGGAGACGGCAGGTGGCAGCTGTGTACCTTACGACTGCCACCCGCGACCTGACACCCAAGCACTCCGCCCCTTGCTCAGCCGAAAGTTCTCTCCGCTCCACCTGATCCCCTTCAGCTACAAGTACGCCAAGCTGAGGCTGTTGCGGCGTCCCGTCCTCGTGCATTTCGAGGTCACGATGCGCTGCAACGCCGCGTGCAGCTTCTGCGACTACTGGAAGACGGACCCGGCGATGAAGGCCAAGGAGCTCGATTCGTTCGTCGATGCGGCCAAGGCGTTCGACCCGATGCTGATCACCTGGACCGGTGGCGAGCCGCTGCTGCGCAAGGACCTGGAGCAGCTCGTCGGCGCCGTCGACCGCGCCATCGGCACCAAGTACACCACGCTGATCACGCACGGCGCCATGCTCACGCTCGAGCGCGCGCGCTCGCTCTGGGACGCCGGCATCGGGCAGTTCAGCGTCTCGCTCGACTACCCCGACGAGCGGCATGACAAGGCCCGCGGCATCCCGGGACTCGCGAAGAAGATCCTCGCCAACGCCGCCGCCATCCGCGCCGACGGCATGACCGTGCGCTTCAACACGGTCATCAAGGACGACAACCTCGACGACATCATGCCGCTCGTGATCGAGGCCGAGAAGATGCGCGTCGGCATGAACCTCAGCGTCTATACCGACTCCAAGAACGGCAACAAGAGCCACCTGCTGCGCGAGGCGCACTTCGCGCGCGTGGACGAGCTCGTGCGCGAGCTGCTCGCCTTCAAGAAGCGCCGCCGCGGCATCATCTCGAACTCCGATCACTACCTCGCGAACATCCCGCGCTACCTCCGCGGCCAGATGACCGAGCCCTGCCTCTCGGGGCAGGACACGGTGCACATCGACCCGTACGGACACATCAGGCGCTGCCCGGACTTTCCCGCCGACGGGCACTGGTCCACGTACGCGGGTTACAAGCCGATCAAGTGCGACATGTGCTTCTACGCATGTCGAGGCGAGGCGCAGGCGCCACTCCGGCCGAACCGCTTCCTCGACCTGGTCGCCTCGGCGTGAAGACCGCCGAATCCGACATCGCGATCTTCGTGAACGCGTCGCAGGCCGTGACCTGCGCCGGCCCGGCGCGCGCGCGGCGCGGCGGCGAGATGAATGACGCGGCCGTGCGCGACGGCGTCGGCGTGGCGGTCGACCGAACGAGCGGCCGCATACTCGCCGTCGCGCCCGACGCCGAGCTCCGCGCATCGCATCCGGGCGCCACGCTGGAGGACTGCGCCGGCGGCGTCCTCGTGCCCGGCTTCGTCGACTCGCACACGCACGCCATCTTCGGTCGCGCCCGGTATGAGGAGCAGGAGTTGCGCGCCGCCGGCGTCGGCTACCTCGAGATCGCGCGGCGCGGCGGCGGTATCCACTCCTCCGTGCGCGACCTCCGCACGCGCGACGCGAGCGAGCTGGCCGCACTGGCCGCCGCGCGGCTCAGGCGCATTGCCGCGCACGGGACCACGACCGTCGAGGTGAAGTCGGGCTACGGGCTCTCGCTCGAGAGCGAGCTCACGACGCTGCGCGTGATCCGGGAGCTGGGCGGGGAACGCGCAGCCGGAAGCGAGGGCACGCCGCCCGAGCCCGGCTCGCTCGGCGGAACGCTCCGCCTCGTCCCCACCTTCCTCGGCGCGCACGAGGTGCCGCTCGAGTTCCGCGAGGCCCCGCGCACGCGCGAGGAGTACATCTCGCTCGTCACGCGCGAGATGATCCCGGCGGTCGCGCGCGAGGGCCTCGCGCGCTTCTGCGACGTCTTCTGCGAGCCCGGCGTGTACACGGTCGACGAGACGCGCCGCATACTCGGCGCCGCGCGCGAAGCAGGGCTCGCGCTCAAGCTCCACGCCGACGAACTCGAGAATGGCGCGGCGGCGGAACTCGCGGCCGAACTCCGGGCGACCTCCGCGGATCACCTCGCGGCCATCTCGGAGCAGGGAATTGCAGCGCTGGCGTCCGCCGGCACGGTGGCGACGCTCCTCCCGGGCACGATGCTCTTCCTGGGTCGGCCCAGACAGGCGCCGGCGCGCGCGCTCATCGAGGCCGGTGTCCCCGTGGCCCTCGCGTCCGACTTCAATCCCGGCACCAGCCCCACC
Source organism: Gemmatimonadaceae bacterium (assembly GCA_035538035.1). GTDB lineage: Bacteria > Gemmatimonadota > Gemmatimonadetes > Gemmatimonadales > Gemmatimonadaceae > Pseudogemmatithrix. Next base: position 12,408 of record DATLLD010000002.1, read on the forward strand.
GTCAACTTCCCGCTGGTGCTTACGCTGGGCATCAGCCAACTTCGGCTGAGCGCCGCCGAGGCATTCGTCGCGGCGACCGTGAATGGGGCGGCTGCCCTGGGCATGGCGGACTCCATCGGCCAGCTCGCACCCGGCTTCTCCGCCGACCTGGCGCTCTTCGATGTCAGCGACCACCGCGAGATTCCCTACTGGTACGGCGACAACCGGTGCGTTGGCACCTGGCTTCGAGGACGGCCCGCGCAACGGCGCTAACCGTCAAAACGCTTGTCTCACAATAGGTTCGGCGGGTATCTTTCCGAATGGCCGATATCCTCAGGTTGAAGAAGAAAGCGGCCGACTTCGAGGCCAAGCGGCAGCCTGACCGCGCGCTCGCGACTTATCGCGAGATGATCGAGGTCTACGAGAGCGGGGAAGAGGACCCGATCGACATCCCCCTCTACAACCGCGTCGGAGACCTGTTGCAGAAGGCGGGCAACCTCTCCGAGGCGGTCTCAGTCTGGGAGCGCGCGGTCGATCACTACACCGAGGGCGGCTTCTACAACCCGGCCATCGCGCTCTGCAACAAGATCCTGCGCCAGTCGCCGGGTCGCGCGATCGTCTACTACAAACTCGGCAAGATCAGCGCGGAAAAGGGATTCAAGTCCGACGCGCGCCAGAACTTCCTCGAGTATGCCAGCCGCATGCAGAAGGCCGGCAACCTCAACGAGGCGTTCCGCGCGCTGAAGGAATTCGCCGACCTCGTCCCGGACCAGGACGACGTGCGCGTGATGCTCGCCGACCAGCTCGTGAAGGCGGATCGCAAGGACGAGGCCGTCGAGCAGCTCCAGGTCGCGTACGCGCAGCGCATGGGCGATGGCCGCGAGGATGACGCGCGCGAGCTCGTGGCGAAGATGAAGGCGATCGATCCGTCGGTCGAACCCCGCCAGGATGGCGGCACGTCCGCGTCGAAGGGTGGCGGACTCGTGTTCCTGGACCTCGATCCATCGCCCGCACCGCGCCGCAGCACGCGGGTCGGCACGCCGGTCGCCGAGATCCAGCGGGTGAAGAAGGCGGTCGAGGGTCTCGAGCTGATCGACATGGGGGAGGAGGCGGCGCCGCCCGAACCGGTCATGATCGAACCCACGATCATCGCGGCCGAGGCACCGGAGATCGCGCCCTTGCTCGGCCTCGAGACGACCTCGTTCGCGGACGACATCGAGCCGCCGGCATCCGAGGCGCCGCCGGCGCCGGAAGTCGACCTCATCGACTTCGACACCCACGAGGCGCCGTCGATCGAGTCCCCGCTCGGAGCGGCGGGGTTCGGCGAGGAAGAGCCCGAGCAGCCGATCGACGATGAGGTCCTCGCCGAGCAGCCGGTCATCGACGAGGTCGAGCCGCTGGTGAGCGAGGCGGACGCCGTGCTTCCCGAGACGGTACTCCTCGACCTGGAGGTGTCTGACTTCGGTACCTTCGGGGACACGGAGCCGATCACCGACCCGGCCTCTGTCCCGGCGGGCTTCGAGTTGCTCGACATCGAGACGAGCGAAGGCGTGCACGCGCTGCCGTTCTCCGAGCCGGAAGTCGAGGTGGAGTCACCGTCGTTCGAGTCGATCGAGCTCACCGACGAGTTGCCGGAGGCGGAGCCCGCACCGGTCGCGCGGACGACGTCGACGGTGCTCGCCGTCTCGGTGGACTCACTGCGCGACCAGCTCGCCGACTCGCCAGACGACGCCGGCTTGCGCCGCCAGTACGCCGAGGCGCTGCTCGACGATGGCCAGCGCGACGACGGCATCGCCGAGCTCGAGCTCTCCCTCGCCGGCTACGAGCGCGATGGGGACCTCGACACGGCCGCGTCGATCGCCGAGGAGATCGTGCGGCTCTCGCCGAAGGTGATCCGCTATCACCAGAAGCGCGTCGAGTTCGCCTTCCGCGCCAACGACCGCCGCAAGCTCGCGGAAGCGTACGTGGAACTTGCCGATGCGCTGCTCGTCGACGGGCAGGGGCCGAAGGCGCGCGTCGTCTACCAGCGCGTGCTCGAGATCGCGCCGGACGACATCCGCGCCCAGGCCGCGCTCGAGTCGATCATCGACGCACCGGTGCCGGAACCGGCCCCGGCGCCGCGCCGCTCGCTGGCCGACGCCAAGCACGCGCCCGCCACCAAGCCCGCACCGCGAAAGAAGAAGGCGGTGGAGGATGACGACGAGTTCATCTCGCTCGGCGACTGGCTGCGCGAGGACGAGGCGCCGAAGAACACGCGGATGGTGGTCGAGGAGAAGGAGCCGACCGGCGATGAGCAAGCCGACTTCAACGACATGCTCCGCAAGTTCAAGCAGGGCGTTGCCGACAATGTCGATGAGGAGGATCACGAGGCGCACTACGACCTCGGCATCGCGTACAAGGAGATGGGCCTGCTGGACGAGGCCATCGGCGAGTTCCAGATCGCGCTGCGCGGCACGAACAACCGCGCCCGCGCCTACGAGGCGCTCGGCCATTGCTTCGTCGAGAAGGGCCAGCTCCCCGTGGCGTCCACCATCCTGCAGCGCGCGCTCGCGGAGCCCGGCATCGGCGATGAGTCGCTGATCGGCGTGCTCTACCTGCTGGGCGCGATCGCCGAGGAACTCCAGCTCTTTGCCGACGCCAAGCGTTACTACCAAAGGGTGTTCGCCGTGGACATCCGCTTCCGTGACGTGAGCGACCGACTGAATACCGTGGAGCAGCGACTCAAGTGATGCTCGATACCCGTACGCCGGCGCCGGCTCTGCTCGAGATCCAGGCCCCCGTGCGTGATCGCCTCGATCGCGTGCCAGAGGAGATCTGGCGCATCGTGCAGGCGGACGTCGCGATCGTCGCGGCGGCCAACGCGCACCTGCGCGGCATGCGTGGCAAGCTCTTTCGCCCGACGCTGCTCCTGCTCGCCTCCGCGGTGGAAGGGGCTCCGGAGGAGCGCGCCGTGGCGCTGGCCGCGGTCGCCGAGCTCGTGCACCTCACCAGCGTCGTGCACGACGACTCCGTCGACCACTCGGTGCTGCGCCGCGGCCAGCCCACGCTGAACGCTCTCTTCAGCCACCAGGTGGCGGTGCTGATGGGCGACTTCCTCTTCTCGAAGTCCATCGCCGAGCTCGTGCGGCTCGGCGACATGGAGCCGCTGCGCGTGTTCACGCAGGCCTCGAACGAGATGACGCTCGGCGAGCTGCGCCAGCTCGCCTCGTACGACGCGCTCGGCTTCACGGAAGCGGATTACTACACGCTCATCCGCGCGAAGACCGCGTCGCTGGTCGGCGCGGCGTGCGAGATGGGCGCGCTGGCCGGCGCACCGCGATTCCGGGCCCCGATGCGCCGCTTCGGCGAGCGGCTCGGCATGGCCTTCCAGATCGCCGATGACCTGCTCGACTACACCGAGGTCGAGGAGGTGACGGGCAAGCCGAGCGGCAACGACCTGAAGGAGCACAAGGTGACGTTGCCCCTGATCGCGGCGCTGCCCCACATGACCGCGGCGCAGCGTGGACAGGTGGACGCGCTCTTCGGGGATCCGACGCCGAGTGACGCAGCCATCACCGAGGTCGTCGGCATCGTGACGGAGAGCGGCGGGCTCGATTATGCCCGGCGCAAGGGAGAGGAGTTCGCACAGGAGGCCGAGGCGGCCCTGGCGACGCTTCCCGCGAGCGATGTCCGTCAATCCTTGGTGGACGCTCTGGGGTATGTCATGGACAGAAGGTCCTGAGAATGGCACTCAAAGGCTCGGCCAAGCACAATCCCGGTTTCCACGCGATCGTGCTGGCCACCGGGTTCGTCGTCGGCGGCTTCCTGACGCAGTTCGGGCGCATGTTCCTGCCGGCCGGCGCGGTCAAGGAAGTGTTCACGACCGGCGTCACCGCATCGCTGGGTGCCATCCGGATCGACCTCGTCATAGTTAATATTGGTATAGGACCCTTTGCGTTCGATGTGTCCCTGCTCGGAATCCTCGGGGTCCTGGCAGCCTATCTCATAGCGCGTTCGATGTTCTAAGGAGGTTCCAATGTTTGGTCTCGGACCCACCGAACTCTTTCTCGGCCTCGTCGTCATTCTCCTGCTCTTCGGTGCGAAGCGCATCCCCGAGATCGCCGGTTCGTTCGGCAAGTCGATCAAGGAGTTCAAGAAGGGAATGAACGAAGTGCAGCGCGAGATCAACGCGCCGGCGGAGCAGGGCAGCCTGCCGCCCGCTGATCGGCGCACGACCGTGCAGCACGACGACTCGCCGGTGAAGGAGCCGAAGCGGCTGATCTAGGACTGCGATGGCAGGTGGAAACGAGAAGGGCGGCCCAACCGGGCCGCCCTTCTGTCATCTGCCTCCTGTCTGCGCCTTACTGTACGACCTGGCGCCGAAGCGCCGCGTTGATCTCCTGGCGCCGGTCGTCGATCTTCGCGTTGCGGCGCAGGGCCTCGAGGAAGCCGCGCACCTTCGCCTCACGGAGGGCGTTCAGGGTCTGCTGGCGCTGCGTCGCCTTCTGCGCCTCGAACTCCTGCACCGACGCCTCCGTCCGCGCGTCGGGCCGCAGCACGACCACCGCGTCCGCGGTCTTCACGACGCCGGGCGTGCCGATCGCCAGGCCGAACGCGGCACCGACCGCTTCGTTATAGAAGCCGAGTCCCTGCACGAAGCCGAGGCGGTTGAACGGGCCGGCCTTCTCGAGCTGGAGACCGGCCTTCTGCGCGGCCGCCTCGAGCGACGTCGCCTTGGCATCCGCCAGCAGCGCCTCGCCCTGCGGCATCAGCGCGGCGACGGCCTTCCGCTCCTTCAACGCCTGCACGATGTCCGCCTTGACGACGCTCAGCGGCTGCTCGCCGCCGCGCGTCAGCGAGTCGACGCGCACGAGGTAGTAGCCCTGCGGATCGTCCATCAGGTCGCTGACGTCGCCGACGCCGGCGCCACCGAAGGCGTAACCGCTGATGCCGCCAACCTGGCGGCCGGCGAGCACGGCCGACTGGCCCTCGGACACGACGAGCTGCGTGACGGGGAGCTCAAGCTCGGCAGCGGCACTGTCGAACTTCTCCGGCTCCGACGCGCCGCCGGCGAGGATCGCGAGACGGTCGGCCAGGCGGTCCGCCGCCGCCGCGGAGGAGTCGGCCTGCTTGACCGTCACCAGGATGTGGCGCAGCGCGAGCGTGTCGCCCTTCCGCTCCGTCGCCTTGATCAGGTGCCAGCCGAACTGCGACTTCACCGGCTGCGAGACCTCACCCGCGCGCAGCGCGAAGGCGGCGGTCTCGAAATCCGGGACGAACCGGCCGCGAGGTCCGCGGCCGAGGTCGCCGCCCTGCGGCGCGGAGACCGAGTCGTCGGAGGCGCGGCGGGCCGCGTCCTCGAACGAGGTCGTGCCGCTGACGATCTCCGTGCGCAGCTCGCGAAGGCGGGCGACCGTCGCCGCCGTGTCGGCTGCGCTCGGCACGCGGTTGACGCCGATCACGGAGACGACCGCGCGTCCCGGCGCTTCCCAGCGGCCCTTGTAGCTGTCGTAGTAGGCCTTGGCCTCGGCGTCAGTCACCGTCACCGCCTCGACCTGCGCGGGCGTCGGGCGCAGCGCCACGAACGACACGCTCGCCGAGTCGCGCTGGTCCTTGAAGTCCTGCAGCAGCCGAGCATCGCTGACCCACGCGTCCGCCACGAGCTGCGAGAAGAGCTTGTTGCGGGGCAGCTCCGAGCGGTAGTAGCCCTCGAGCTGCGCGAGCAGTCCCTGCTGGCGCGCCACCGGCGACTGCAGGAATCGCTCGTACTTCTCCGGGTCGAACCGCCCGTCCGTCTGGAGCTCCGGCGTCGAGTAGAACTGCGGCGGCGGCGACGTGCGCGCGGCCAAGATGATCTCGTCGTCCGTGACGCGAATCCCCCGCCTCTCGTATTCCTGCTGGAGGAGCAGGTCGGAGACCAGCTGGTCGAACGCCTGGTCCTCGATCGCGAGGCGCTCATCGAGGTTCATCGACCGGCTCCCCTGCTGCTCCTGCTGCTGGGTGAGCGACCGTGTCAGGTTCTCCCAGACGATGTATGGGATCTCGTCGCCGTTGACCTTGGCGACGACCGTCGTCGGCGTCACCGAGCCCTGTCCGATGATCCCGGACATGTCGGCGAGCAGGAACCCTCCGACGAAGGCGAGGAAGACGAAGATCCAGATGTACTTCGCGAGACTCCGCATCGATGACAGCACAGCTGGCCCTGGAGCAGACGGTGAGATTAGGAACTGCGATATCGGTGATAGAGGAACCCTCAAAACTACCCGGCGCTGCGACTTAAAATCAAGCGAGACGCACACTTCCGATTTGACGCTCACTCGCCCGGCATGGTATCTTCGCACCATGCGGGATCCCTCGGACGGGCTCCCTTTTTTCCTCCCCGAGCACCGCCGGATGGCCGACTCCAGCCGCGTAGAAGAGCTCCGCAAGCGCTACCACGAGAACCCCCGCCGCTTCTTCGCGCCGCTCGCCAACGAGTACCGCAAGGGGGGACTTCTCGACCGCGCGATCCTGCTCTGCCAGAAGCACCTCGGAGAGCAGCCCGGCAACATGAACGGCCTCATCGTCTACGGGCAGACCCTCTTCGAGGCGGGTCGGCAAGACGAGGCGCGCATGCCGTTCGAGGCCGCGCTCGAGCTGGACCCCGAGAACCTGATCGCGCTCCGGCACTTGGGTGACATCGCCCGCATCGGCGGCGACCACGCCACCGCGCGCGACTGGTACCAGCGTGTGCTCGACTTCGACCGCCGCAACGACGAAGTGCAGGCGTTGCTGGTGGAGGTGGGCGGCTCGCTCGAGGAACCGCGTTCCGGGCCATCGCTGCGCCGCACCGTCGCGCCAAGCGCGCCCGTGGCGCCAAGCGCGCCCGTCGCGGAGATCGACTCGTTCATCGATCTTGGCGAGATTGCCGCGCCCCACGAGGCGACTTCCGCCGCGCACGGCCTCGAGAGCCAGCCCTCGTCCCTAGCCTCGGCCAAGACGGTCGAGGTGACGCCGCGGCCGCGCCCTGCCGAGCCTGCCGCACCGGCCGAGCCTGCCGCGCCCGCCGCGCCGCCGGCTCGCCCCAACACGCCGGTGATGCCCGCGCAGACCGTGGAGACCGCAACCCCCCCGCGCGGACATCGCCGCGCCTCGTTGCTCGACATCGATTTCGATTTCGGAGAGGCGTCGAACTCGAAGCCCTCGTCGGAGCACCCGTTCCCGCAGTCGGCCGAGGCGTCGACATCGTCGCTGCCCGAGCTCTCCGTCGAGCCCGAGCTGCCGCCGATCGCGGCGGCGAGAGGAAACCTCGATGAAGCCGAGTACGGCTTCAGCGCGCCATCGCTCCTCGACCTCCCGCCCGAGTCCGAGCCGTTCGGCGAAGTCGCGCCGATCGCCGGTCTCGAGTCCGCCGACTACTCGGCCGAGGTCGAGCCGCTGGCCGGCCTCGAGCCGGGCGAGTTCATGGTCGACGGGCCGAGCATCGAGCCGATGGCCGAGCTCGAGAGCGCCGAGTTCGAGGTGCCGACTGCCGGTGAGCCGTTGTCGATGCTGCCGGATCTCGAGATGACCGAGTTGGACGTCGAATCCGCATTCGGCGGTCCGCCGACGATCGACCTCGGCGCGCCTGTCATCGAGCCCGCCTCCGTGGAAGATCATCGCATCGAGGCGAGCCCGGTGATCGAGCCCGACTCGCTCGACGGTGCCGGCGGTGAACTGGAGTTCCTCGTGCCGCCGTCGGACGACGACAGCCAGTTCGAGACCGTCGTGTCGAACGACGAGATCATCTCGTTGGAGGCGGAGGCTCCGAAGCCGCGATCGTTCGCTCCCACGCCCGCCTCCCAGCCCACGATCGTCACAGAGACGATGGCGCTGCTGTACCTCGAGCAGGGCTTCCGTGCCGAGGCGGTCGAAGTGTACCGCAAGCTCGTGGCGCAGGATCCCTCGGACACGGCGTTGCGGGAACGGTTCGCCGCGGTCATGCGAAAGGACACGCCGCGCAGCTCGATGGAGTTCGACGTGCCGGCCGATGCCACCGAGGACACGAGCGAGCGTCCGCCGGCGAACTCGATGCTTGCCGAGGTCTCCTTCGATGATCTCGCGCTGAGCACGCCGGCAGCCGCAGACCCGACGCCTCCGGACACGCTCTCGGGCACCGGTCCCACCGCGCGCGAGTTCTTCGCCGCGTTCGCACAACGGACCGTCACGACCTCACACGCGTCGGCGAGCGCCTCCGCCGGCCCGTCAGCGCCAGTCGCCGTCGCACCTGAACCGCAGACCTCGTGGGCCTACCCGGCCGCGATCTCCTCGCTCGACGACCTGTTCGGCGGCGAGGTGTCCGACGAGGACCAGCGTGCCGCGAACTTCCTCGCCGGCGTCGGCACCGTCTCGGCGCCTTCGGGCACGTCGAACTTCGATTCGCTCTTCGCCTCACGCGAGCCGCAGCCGGAGCCGTCGTCGGGGCCGTCCCGCAGCGGGGTCCCGCGCGCTTCCGAGAAGCTCAAGTTCGACCAGTTCTTCTCGGCGTCCTCGGCGCCATCGGCTCCCGCGCAACATGAATCCCCGGAGCAGTCGATGCCGTCGCAGTCGAGCCCCGCGCAACCCGATGCAGCCAGTGGTCCGCAGGACGACGACCTCGACCAGTTCCAGGGCTGGCTGAAGGGGCTGACGCAATGAGGATCGCCGTACTCAATGGGCCGAACCTGAACCTGCTCGGCATTCGCGAGCCGGCGATCTACGGCACGACGACGCTGGCCGAGATCGAGGAGCGGCTCGAGGTCGTCGGCTCGGAACTCGGCGTCACGCTGCTCTTCTCGCAGTTCAACGACGAAGGGCGCATGCTCGACGCCATCCACAACTGCCGCGGCGTGGTGGAGGGTGCCCTCGTGAACGCGGCCGCCTGGACCCACACGAGCCTCGCGCTGCGCGACGCCTTTGCCGGCGTCTCGCTGCCGTATGTCGAGGTCCATCTCAGCAACATCTACGCCCGCGAACCCGAGCGCCGCCATTCGTGGCTCGCGCCCGGCGCCATCGGCATCGTCGCGGGGTTCGGCGCGGAAGGCTACGAACTCGCGCTGCGCGGGCTCGTCAAGGCCCTGAGCGAGCCACGTCCGTAATCCGGCCGCCCAGGGCTGGGATCGCTCGCTAGGTTTGATGACGGTGCAATCGACCTACTACGCCTTCCTGGCCGCCGCCGGCAATCTCGTTGGCGCTCTCGCCGTCACGGCCCGGCCACGCTGGTCGCCGCGCACGCTCGAGCTCCTGCTTGCCTTCTCGGCCGGATTCATGGTCGTGGTGGCGATCGCCGGCCTCGTGCCGGAAGCCATCGAGCATGGGGGGCGCGACGCCGCTGGCATGATGCTCGCCGGCTTTCTCCTCGTGCACCTCACCCAGCACGCCCTCGTCGGGCACTTCCACTTTGGCGAGGAGACGCACCACGTCTCGCGCGCCGTCAGCGTCTCCGCGCTGGCCGGGCTGCTGCTGCACACCTTCGTCGACGGCGTCGCCATTGCGAGCGCCTTTCACGTGAGCGACGAGCTCGGCGTGCTGGTGTTCGGCGCCATCTTGCTGCACAAGGTGCCGGAGGGACTCGCCATCTCGTCGCTGTGGATCGCGTCGGGCCGCACGCGCATGGCCGCCTTCGGCGCGGCGGCGGCGCTCGGCGTGGCCACCGTGCTCGGCGTCGTCTTCACCGACATCGTGGACCCACTCGCCGAGTGGGGGCTCTCGCTCGCCGCCGGCGTCACGCTCTACGTCGGCGCGTCGAACCTGATCCCCGAATTCCAGGGCAAGGCGGGCTGGACGCACAACGTGGTCTTCTTCGCCGGCTGCGGCATCGCGCTCGCCGCGCGGGCAGTTCTGGGGCATTGACGTGGCCGCGCGGAAGTCCGGCGGCCGCAGCGGGTCCGAGCCCGCACCGGGGCTCTTCGAGCGTCCGTTGACGGCGCCACTCGCGTCGCGACTGAGGCCGCGCACGCTCGACGAGGTCGCCGGGCAGCAGCATGTGCTCGGCCCGGGCAAGCCGCTGCGCGTCGCCATCGAGCACGGCGAGACGGGGTCGATCCTCTTCTGGGGTCCGCCGGGGACGGGCAAGACCACCATCGCGCGCCTCGTGGCGCGCTACGTCGAGGGCGAGTTCGTGCCGTTCAGCGCCGTCACCGACGGCATCCCGCGCATCCGGGAGATCGTCGCCGACGCCGAGAAGCGCCGCACGATGGGCACGCGCACGGTGCTCTTCGTCGACGAGATCCACCGCTTCAACCGCGGCCAGCAGGACGCGCTCCTGCCGCACGTGGAGAGCGGCTTGCTGACGCTGATCGGCGCGACGACGGAGAACCCGTCGTTCGAGATCAACGGCGCGCTCCTCTCGCGCATGCGCGTGTTCGTGCTCAACGCGCTCACCGCGGAGGAGATCGGCGAGCTGGTGGACCGCGCGCTCACGGACGAGGAGCGCGGGCTCGGTGCCGACGCGCTCTCGATGGAGCCCGACGCACGAGCGCTGCTGGCGGAGCAGTCGGACGGCGATGCGCGCCGCGCGCTGACGGTGCTCGAGGCCGCGGCCGTGCTCGTGAAGGCCGCGGGCGGCGGCGCGATCACGCGCGACATCATCCAGTCCGCGCTCCAGTTGCGCACCGCGCAGTACGACAAGACGGGCGAGCAGCACTTCAACATCATCAGCGCGCTGCACAAGTCGCTGCGCGGGTCCGACCCGCAGGCCTCGCTCTACTGGCTGGCGCGCATGATCGAGGGCGGGGAGGATCCGCTCTACATCGCGCGCCGCATGGTGCGCTTCGCGTCCGAGGACGTGGGGCTCGCCGATCCGAGAGCGCTCGAGATCGCGATCGCGGCGCGCGACGCGTATCAGTTCCTCGGTTCGCCCGAGGGCGACCTCGCGCTCGCGGAGGCGGCGGTCTACCTCGCCACCGCGCCCAAGTCCAACCGCGTGTACGCGGCCTGGGGCGCGGCGCTCGAGGCCGCGCGCGCGACGCCGGCCGCGCCGGTGCCGTTCCACATACGAAATGCGCCCACCAAGCTCATGAAGGAACTGGGGTACGGTGCTGGGTATCAGTACGCGCACGCCGCCCCCGAGGGGTATCTCCCCCAGGACTATCTTCCAGACGAAGTACGCGACCGCACCTTCTACGAGCCCAGCGAGTTCGGCTTCGAGAAGGAGGTCGCCAAGCGGCTCGCGTGGTGGAGCGCGCTGCGCGACCGACTCACCCAGGAGAACTCATGACGTTCCGCCCGTTCAAGCGCGCTTCGACCCTCGTTCTTTTGCTCGCCCTCGCCACCGTCGCCCTCGGCGGCTGCGCGACGATGGCGCGCCAGGCCATGGCCGACCCCGTGGTGGCGGTCAAGGACGTGGTCGTGAAGGGCATCGGCACGCAGGGCGGGTCGCTCGACGTGATCCTCGACGTCTACAACCCGAACGAGTTCCGCATGGACGCCACGAAGATCACCTATGAGCTCTGGGTGGATTCGAGCCGCGTCGCCGACGGCGCCATCAGCAAGCTGGTGACGCTCGGCAACAAGCAGCGGTCGGACATCACGGTGCCGGTGAACTTCACCTACAACGAGATGCGCGCCGTCATGAACCAGTTCATGCTCAAGGGCGTCGTCGACTACCGGGTGAAGGGGCAGTTCACGGTGGTGACGCCGTTCGGCAACATCACGCGGCCGTACTCGGGCGTGGGCCGGCTGAACTCCATGCCCTGAGGGCGCGGGGGAACGCGACGAAAAGCACGCCTGCCGGCGGTGACGTAGGCTAGATTCAGGCAGCCGGCTTCGCCGGCGGCAGGCGTCAAAGAGACCTCCACCGCACTCGCCCCATCCGCGAACTCATCGAGCTCAAGTCCGCGCAGGAACGCGCCATCCTCGTCGGCGCGCCCATCAAGCGGTCCAACGCGCGCCATCACGCCGTCGAGCACCTCGACGAGCTGGCGCAGCTCGCGGACACCGCGGGCGCCGTCGTCGTCGCGACGCTCACCCAGCAGATCGACCGTCCCGACCCCTCGACCTACATCGGGCGCGGCAAGGTCGAGGAGCTGAAGGCGCTCATCACCGAGCACGAGGCGACGATCGTCATCTTCGACGATGAACTCTCGCCGGCGCAGGGCAAGAACCTCGAGGGCGAGGTCGGCAAGCGCGTCATCGACCGCGCCGAGCTGATCCTCGACATCTTCGCCGTGCGCGCGCGCAGCGCCGAGGCCAAGATGCAGGTGGAACTCGCGCAGCTCGAGTACTCCTTGCCGCGGCTGACGCGCATGTGGACCCACCTCGAGAAGTTCCGCGGCGGCATCGGCGTGCGCGGCCCTGGCGAGACCCAGCTCGAGTCGGACCGCCGTCTCGTCGGCCACCGCATCAAGCTCCTCAAGGAACGCCTCGCCGACCTCACGACGGCGCGCGGCATCCAGCGCGCCGGCCGCGCCGGCTCGTTCCGCGCCTCCCTCGTCGGCTACACCAACGCCGGCAAGAGCTCCATCCTGCGCGGCATCTCGGGCGCCAGCGAGGTCTTCGTCGAGGATCGCCTGTTCGCCACGCTCGACCCGCTGACGCGCGAGGTCGACCTCGGCGACCACCAGTCGGTGCTCCTCACCGACACCGTCGGCTTCATCCGCAAGCTCCCGCACGACCTCGTGGCCAGTTTCCGCGCGACGCTCGAGGAAGTGAAGGAGGCGGACCTGCTGCTGCACGTGATCGACGCCAGCCACGCCACCTGGGAAGAACAGCGGCTCGTCGTCGACGAGGTGCTCGGCGAACTCGGCGTGCAGCACCTGCCGATGGTGTACGTCTTCAACAAGATGGACGCGCTGGCGCCGGAGATGCGCGATGCGCTGCGCTCGCGCATGGAGAGCCTCGCGCCGGGGTCGATCTTCGTGTCGGCTGTCGAGGAGTCGGGTCTCGGGCCCCTCCGCGAGCTGCTGCGCCGCGCGCTGCGCGAGCGTCGCCCCGAGGTCGAGCTGCTCGTGCCGCTCACGCACGGCAAGCTGCTCTCCGACGTGCACCGCGTGGGCGAGGTGCTCTCCAGCACGCCGGACCACGATGAGGGCGTCATGCGCATCCGTGGCCGCTTCGACGCCGCGTCGCTGGCGCGCCTGGAACGTGATGGGGCCGCGCGCGCGTGACGGCGCCCGACACCGGCGACCGCCTCGCGCGCCTGCGCGCCTCGCTGGCGGCGAGCTCGCTCGACGCGTTGCTCGTCTCGTCGCTGCGCAACGTGCGCTACCTGACCGGCTTCTCCGGCTCCAGCGCGCTCGCCGTCGTCACGGCGGACGAGTGCCTGCTGCTCACCGACTTCCGTTACGCCACGCAGGTCAAGCACGAGGTCGCCGCGGGCGTGCGCGTGGTGATCGAGCCGAACTCGCTCTGGTCCGCCCTCTGGACGCAGCTGAAGTCGCTGGGCGACCGCGTGCAGGTGGTGGCGTTCGAGAGCGCGCACGTCACGCACCACGACTCGGCGCGCTTCACCGACGCCGGCGGCGAGGGCGCACGCTGGCATTGGCGTCCGGCGATCAACCTCGTCGAGGTGCTGCGCGAGTCCAAGGACGCGACGGAGCTCGCGCACACGCGCGAGGCCGTGCGCATCGCCGAGCACGCGCTCACGCGGACGCTGCCGCAGGTGCGCGTCGGGCAGACCGAGCTGGAGGTCGCCGGCATCCTCGAGCACGAGCTCCGGTCGGCCGGCAGCGAGGGGTTCGCGTTCGAGACCATCATCGCGGCGGGCGCGCGCTCGGCGCTGCCGCACGCGAGGGCGTCGGCGCAGGTGATCGCCGCCGGTGACCTGCTGTTGTTCGACTTCGGCGCGCTCCACCGCGGCTACTGCTCGGACATCACGCGCACCTTCGTCGTGGGCCGCGCGCCGACGCCGCGGCAGCTCGAGGTGCACACCGTGGTTCGGGAGGCGAACGGGAGCGCTTCGGCACTTGTTCGCCATGGAATGCGCGGAAGGGATGCCGATGCGCTGGCCCGGGGCTACATTGAGCGCCTTGGATTCGGCGACGCCTTCGGGCACTCGTTGGGTCACGGAATCGGCTTGGAGATCCACGAGGCGCCGCGTCTCGCGAAGAGCGCGGAGGCCCCGTTGCCCGTGGGCGCGATCGTCACGATCGAGCCTGGCGTCTATCTCGAAGGTTGGGGCGGCGTGCGTGTCGAGGACGACGTATTCCTCGCCGCCGACGGCCCGCAGATTCTGACTTCGTTCGACCGAAGCTTGTTGCAGTTAGGGTAGCGGTAAGGAGGTGGCAGGAGGTGGTAGGTAGTTACTGCTACCTGAAACCTGAAACCTGCAACCTCAGGATCAAACCTCAGACGCGTCGCCAACAATGATTGATCTACGTTACGTCAAGAAGCTGCTCGAGATGCTCGATGAATCCACCGTGGACTCCATGGAGATCTCGTCGGACAAGGGGCTGCGCATCCGCCTGAGCAAGTCGCCCACGGCGCGCCCCGGCGTGCAGTACGCGGCAGCTCCGGTGGCGCCGATGCCGGTGGCGCAGGCCGCGAGCGCCCCCGTCGCCGCTCCCGCGGCCGCGGCGCCGGCCGCCGTCCCGCCGTCCAACCTGCAGGACGTGAAGTCGCCGATGGTCGGCACGTTCTACGGCGCGCCGGAGCCCGGCGCCAAGCCGTATGTCTCCGTCGGGGAGCAGATCAAGAAGGGGCAGGTGCTCTGCATCATCGAGGCGATGAAGATCATGAACGAGATCGAATCCGAGGTCTCGGGCACGGTCGTCGAGATCAACGCGCAGGACGCACACCCGGTGGAGTACGGTCAGGTGCTCTTCCGCGTGAACCCCAATGGCTGAGCCGCGCAAGCCGTCGGCCGCCGCGACGGCCGCTGCGCCCGCGGCCGGCTCGCCCGCTGCCGTGGGCGCCGCACCGGCTGCGGCACCGTACAACTTCAAGACCGTCCTGCAGGCGATGGCGCAGCAGGGTGGCTCCGACCTGCACCTGAAGATCGGGCGCCCGCCCACGATGCGCCTGAACGGCCACCTGGTGCCGATGGACCTCCCGCCGCTCCGGCCCGAGGACCTGCGCTCGATCGGCGAGCAGATCATCCCGCCCAAGCAGCGGCGTGAGTTCGACGAGGCTAAGGACGCCGACTTCGCCATCGGCGTGCCCGGCGTCGGCCGCTTCCGCGTGAACGTATACCAGCAGCGCGGCTCGCTCGCGTACGCCTTCCGCGCCATCGCCTTCCAGGCGCTGTCGATGGAGGAGCTCAACCTGCCGCCCGTGCTCAAGGACATCGCGCTCCGCCCGCGCGGCCTCGTGCTCGTCACCGGCATCACCGGCTCTGGCAAGTCGACGGCGCTCGCCGCGATGCTCCAGCACGTGAACGAGAACCGGCACGCGAACATCATCACCATCGAAGACCCGATCGAGTTCCTGCACCGCGACATCAACTGCCACATCAACCAGCGCGAGGTGGGGACGGACACCACCACCTTCGGCCAGGCGCTGCGTCGCGTGCTCCGCCAGGACCCCGACATCATCATGATCGGCGAGATCCGCGACCTGGAGACGCTCGAGATCGCGCTCAAGGCCGCGGACACCGGCCACATGGTCTTCTCGACGCTGCACACGATGGACGCGTCGCAGACCATCAACCGCATCCTCTCGTTCTATCCGCCCCACCAGCAGGCCGACATCCGTTTCCAGCTCTCGACGGCGCTCCAGGCCGTCGTCAGCCTTCGCCTCGTGCCGCGCGCCGACAAGCCCGGCCGAATCCCCGCCTGCGAGATCCTCGTCAACAGCGCCGCCGTTGCCGACAACATCCGTGACATGAGCAAGTCCCTAGAGATCCCCGACCTCATCCGTGAAGGCACGGTGCAGTATGGCATGCAGTCGTTCGACCAGTCCCTGATGAACTGGTACAAGCAGGGTGCCATCTCCTACGAGGCGGCGCTCTTCGCCTCGACCAGCCCGAGCGAGTTCGCGCTCAAGGTGCAGGGCATCGCCGGCTCCTCCGACGGAGACTGGAGCCAGGTCAGCCAGGGCGCGCGCTGATGTTCCGAAAGGTCCTGGTTGCCAACCGCGGCGAGATCGCGCTGCGGGTCGTGCGCGCATGCCGTGAGCTCGGGGTGGAGACGTGCGCCGTCTACTCCGAAGCCGATCGCGAGTCGCTCCACGTGCGCTTTGCCGATGACGACGTCTGCATCGGCCCCGCGCCCGCGCGCGATTCCTACCTGCGCATCCCGCGCCTCATCGCCGCCGCCGAGATCACCGGCGCCGACGCCATCCATCCCGGCTACGGCTTCCTCGCCGAGAACGCCGAGTTCGCCGAGACCTGCGCGGCGAGCGGCATCACGTTCATCGGGCCGACGCCGCACCAGATCCGCACCATGGGCGACAAGGCCGCCGCCCGCGCCGCGATGATCGCCAACGGCGTCCCCGTCGTGCCCGGCACGCCGGGGCCCGTCGAGGACGTCGACGAAGCGCTCGCCTACGCCGAGAAGATGGGCTTCCCGGTGATCATCAAGGCCGCCGCCGGCGGGGGCGGCAAGGGCATGCGCGTCGCCCGCGACAGCGACGACTTCGCGCGCTCGTTCCAGCTCGCGCGCTCCGAGGCGCTCAGCGCCTTCGGCAACGGCTCCGTGTACGTCGAGAAGTACCTCGAGCGTCCGCGCCACGTCGAGTTCCAGATCCTCGGCGACATGCACGGCACCGTGGTCCATCTCGGCGAGCGCGACTGCTCCGTGCAGCGCCGCCACCAGAAGCTCGTCGAGGAGTCGCCCTGCCCGGTGATGACGCCCGACCTGCGCAAGCGCATGGGCGACGCCGCCGTGAAGGGCGCCAAGGCCATCGACTACGTCGGCGCCGGCACCATCGAGATGCTGCTCGACGAGGACGGCTCGTTCTACTGCATGGAGATGCACCCGCGCATCCAGGTGGAGCATCCCGTCACCGAGATGATCACCGGCGTGGACCTCGTGAAGGAGCAGATCCGCGTCGCCGCGGGCGAGAAGCTCTCGATCACGGAGACTCCGGAGATGCGCGGCCACGTGATCGAGTGCCGCGTCAACGCCGAGGACCCGGCGCGCAACTTCCAGCCGAGCCCGGGCCGCATCGACGTCTTTCACATGCCGGGCGGCAACGGCGTGCGCGTCGACACGCACGCCTACGCCGGCTACACCGTGCCGCCGTTCTACGACTCGATGATCGCCAAGTTGATCGTGCAGGGTCGCGACCGGCCCGAGGCGCTCGCCAAGATGCGCCTCGCGCTCGACACCTTCATCATCCAGGGCGTGACGACGACCATCCCGTTCCTCGGCAAGCTCATGAACCACCCGAAGTGGGTCGAGGGCGACGTGCACACGAAGTTCCTCGAGCAGGAAGGCGCGGACCTGTTCCAGTAGCTTCGGGAACAGGCTCGCCACTTCCGTGAAGAAGACGGCGCTCCGCACCATCGTCCGGTGGCAGGACGCGAGCCGGTCCGCGCTCGCGGGGCGGGTGGTGGTCGTGATCGACGTCCTGCGCTGGTCCACGGTCGTCGTCACGGCGCTCGCGCACGGCGCCTCGCGCGTCGAGGCGTTCGCCGAGCCGGAGGAGGCGATGGCGCGCGCCCGGGAAGTCGGGCGCGATGGCGTCGTGCTCGGCGGCGAGCGTGGCAACCTCGCGCTCCCGGGCTTCGACCTCGGCAACTCGCCCGCCGAGTACACGGCGGCCCTCGTGGGTGGACGCGTGGTCGTCACCACCACCAGCAACGGCACGCAGGCGCTTCTCGCCGCGGGCCAGGCGCAGATGGTCTGCATCGGCGCGTTCGTGAACCTCGGCGCCATCTCCGCGCGACTTCGCGCCGTGGTCGCGGAGCATGACGGCCGCGACATCACGCTGCTCGCTGCCGGCACATCCGGCGCGGAGGCGCTGGAGGACACGGCTTGCGCCGGCGCCATCGCCGCGGCTTTGGCACGGTCGCTCGGGGATCACGTGACGCTCGACGAAGCCACCCGCCGAGCGATCGACATCTGGCAGGCTCACGCCGCGGGCGCCGCGGAGGTCATCGCGAGCGCTCCCCACGCGGCCGCGCTCCGCGCCACGGGGCATGACGCCGACCTCGCGTTCGCCGCGCGCGTCGATGCGCACGGCATCGTGCCCGAGGCGCGCGGTGCGTCGATCACGCTGCGCGAAGCGACGCACCCCGAGGGATCGCCAGGCTCGTGATTCCAGGCACGCGCCCGAATTAGTGCCCCGGCGCGCGCTCCGGTCGTCGATCAGGGGATTGCCCTTTAGAGTCCTCAACGAGGCTCCACTGAAACCGCCACCGAAGAACAACCCCGCGGCGTCCGTACCGCTCCTCGAGCGCATCCGTCGCGCCACGCTCGGGCGCTTCGACGTGATGACTGCGCTCGGGGAAGGTGGCATGGCGACCGTCTTCCTCGCGCGCGACCTCGCGCTCGACCGGCAGGTGGCGATCAAGGTCATGAACCCGGCGCAGATGTCGTCGCCGGCCGCGCTCGGGCGTTTCCGCCGCGAGGCCCGGATCGCCGCCGCGCTCGACCATCCGCACATCATCAGCATCTTCGCCGTCGGCGAGGACGCCGAGCTCGCGTTCTACGTCATGCGCTACATCGAGGGACGCTCGCTGCACGACCTCATCCGCGAGGAGGGCGCGCAGACCTTCCGCCGCGTCGAGGGCATCGTCACCGACGTCGGGCAGGCGCTCCACTACGCGCATCGTCGCGGCGTCATCCACCGCGACGTGAAGCCGGCCAACATCATGATCGACCAGGATGACTGGCTGATCGTCACCGACTTCGGCATCGCCAAGCTCGACGAGGGTGACCGCATCACGCTCTCCGGTCACGTCTTCGGCACGCCGCACTACATGAGCCCCGAGTACTTCAACGGCGGCCTCATCGGCAGCGCGTCGGACCAGTACGCGCTCGGCGTCGTCACGTACGAGCTGCTCACCGGCAGCACGCCGTTTCCCGGCGAGACCATCGGCGAGGTCATGCGCGGGCACCTCTTCGATCCCATCCCGGAGCTCTGCTCCGTGCGGCCCGACCTGCCGCAGGCCGTCGAGGAATGCGTGCACCGCATGCTCGCGAAGGAGCCGCACCTCCGGTTCCCGACGGTCGCGGACGCGGTGGCTTCGTTCCGGGCATCCGGCCGCAGCGGGGAATCCAGCGTCGCCACGGAGCTGATCGTGACGTCGGCCCGCTCGCCGATCGTGGTCCAGCCACGGCGGGCACCGACGGCGCGCAAGCCGTTCTCCTGGCCAATGCGGATCGCGCTCGGCATCGGCGGCCTCGCCGCGGCGAGCACGGCCATCATCCTCGGCTATGACATCCTGCGCGCCGGGACTCCTGAGGGTGACACAAGGGTGCCGGCCGCGCTCTCGACGCCGGATGCGCGTCAGTCTGATGCCGGAAGCGGCGACACGCCGGTGACGCTCGCCGGATCCTCCGTCGATCGTCGCGCGGACGGATCTTCCATTGATCGTCGCGCGGACGGATCTTCCGTCGATCGCCGCGCTCCCGCGCCGACCTCTCCCGTCAAGCCTCGCGAGGTTCTCTCGGCACCCGCAACCGAGCCGCCGGTCGTGACCGGTCCGCCCGGCACGGTCCATGTCGGCAGCCGGCTCGAGCTCGCGTGGCTCGTGGTCGGCAGCGAGCCGCCGCGCCTGATCGGCGAACAGGGCATGCAGGCGGTGAGCATCAAGCCGGGCAGGGCCCGCGTCTCCATCCGCAAGGACGGCTGCAAGAGCTGGGACTCGACCTTCACAGTACGCTCCGGCGTCGTCGACACCATCGGTTGGAGGAACCCGCGTTGCCCGTGACCGTGCACGGCGGCAGAGCGTTGTTGCGCGCGGCGTGCTCCTCATCAGCGGTTCTTCTCGCCGTACTCGTGCTGCTGGGGTCCGCGCCGCTGTGCTCGCCGGTGCGCGCACAAGGCACCGCGGCCTCGCCGGTGAACGAGTTCCTGGACCGCATCACCGCCGACATCAACGACCTTCGTTACGCCGAGGCGCTGCGACGCGGCCGCACGCTCGCGCCGTCGGCAGACGCGATGCCGCTCGCACAGCGAGTGCGGTGGCGCCTGCTCATGGCGGCCGCGTTCTATCCCGAGCCGCGCGCGGTGCAGGGCGCGGACTCGGCGCTCGCCCACCTCGTCGCGGCACTGCGCCTCGCGCCCGACGCACGCTACGCGCCGGAGATGCGGTGGCGGGGGCTCGACTCGCTGCTGGCCCGCGCGCGAGCCCGCTCACCGTTCGTCGTGCTGCGCGCCGCGCCGTCACTGCGCATCGGGGCGCGCGTCGCGGCCGGGAACCTGCAGGCGGTCGCCACGCGGCCGGTGCACCTCACGCTCAGCACGGTCGACCGCGCCACCGGCCGCTCGACCGTGCAAGACACCGCCTTCGCGGAGTCGGTCTCGCTCTCGCTTGCCGCGCACGACGACGGCCGGCTGCTGATCGCGCCCGGCGTCTACGACCTCGTGCTGACGGCCGTCGACCCCAAGGGAGGGGAACCGGTCACGGTGCGCTACGAGATGACGGCGGAGGGCAAGCTGCCCGCGCTGGCGCCGGAGCCGCAGCTGCCCGCGTCGGCGCTGCTGCCCGAGCACGTCATGCCCGCGCGGCGCAGCGTGATCGCCAAGACCGCGGTCTTCACGGGACTCACGCTCGTCGTCGCGACCGCGGCCCGCGGCGACGCCGCGTTGCGCGACAATTTCTCGACTGACGCAAGGTCATACCTCGTTGCCGGTGCGATGGTGGCCGGCGCCGGCGCCCTCCTGACGCGCGTGAAGGGCAAGCCGATCCCGCAGAACGTCGCGGCCAACGCCATCGCGCGCGCGCGGCACGAGCGCGCCGTGAACGCGGCGGTCGAGGCCAACCGCAAGAGCCTCGCGTCGTATGCGGTGACCGTGCGGATAGCCGCGGAGCCGCACTGATGCGCTCGCTGAAGACCGTGCTGCTCGCATTCATCGTCACCGTGGCCGCCCCGGCCACACTCCGCGCGCAGACCGTCGGGACGCCCGCCGCCACTGCGCCCGCCGCCATCGCGCCAGAACCCGCGAAGGCACCGCGCCTCCGCATCTCGCTGGTCGGCCGCGCCGCTCGCGTGCGCACGGCGCGCGACGGCACGGTCCTCCCCGAGCGCGATGTCTTCGTGCGCGGCGTCGACGCCGAGTATCGTCTCCGCGCGCCGCTAGCCGTCGCCCTGCGCGCGCACCAATCCACCCTCGGCGGTGACGACCTCACCTTCGGCGACATCGCCGCGCTCTATTCGCTCGGCGGCCTCGTCGAGCGCATCGGCGGAAGCGCGACCCGCGCCGCCGTCGGTGATCTGGAGCTCGAGTTCGCGCTCGGCTTCCAGTCTGGCTACGAACTCGCGACCGGGATGGCGCATGGCGAGAATCACGGCTTCACGCGCCTTGGGTTGCGCGCCAACACGCCGCTCGGGGATGCAACGAGCCCGCTCTCGTTCGACCTGCGACTCGGGCGCATCATGCCGCCGGGCTTGTTCGCCGGCGATGGCGCGACCGGGTTCGATGGCGACACCGGCCTGCGCTGGACCTTCCACGCCTGGCCGGTCGATGCCTCGCTCGGCTACCACTTCGGCCGTCTCGACGTGAGCGGCGCCGCGCAGGAAGTCTCCGCGTTGCGGTTCGGCATCTCGTGGCGCGGAGTGCCGGGCCGATGAACAGGCTTCGTCGTCGCGCGCTCGCACGCGCTTTCGCGGCGGTCCTTGTCACCGCGATGCTGCCCGCGGCATGCACCACCGATCCGCTCTCGGCGCCGTTGATCGCCGTCCTCGATGTCTCCGTCGCGGGCATGCCGGCGGACGGCGTGTTGCTCCTGAACGCCACGCGCACGCTCACTGCCACTGTGCTGGGACCGGCGGACTCGGTGCTCGCCGATCGCCCGGTCGCATGGAGTTCCACCGCGCCGGAGATCGCGGCGGTGAGCGACGAGGGACGAGTGGAGGCCGTCTCGACCGGCGAAGCGACGATCAAGGCGCGCAGTGGGGGACGCGCCGGCGTCGTGCCGGTCTCGGTGCGCGAGGGCACCACGGTGCCGGCCAGCGGCGGCACGCGAACGGTGAACCTCCTGGACAATCGCCTGAGGCTTTCCGTCCCCGTGGGCGTCGCGCCCTCTGGCACGGTCATCCACGCGCGCGAGGCGCTTGCGTGGCCGCCCAATGGCCGGATCCTCGCCGCGTCGGTCGTGGAACTCGGCCCGGACGGCACCGAGCTCGCGGCCAGCGTCACCGTCGGCGTGACCTTCACGCCCGCCGACATCCCGGCCGCCGAGCGCAGCCAACTCCGCCTGCACGGCCTCCGGGCCGACGGTCAGTGGGAGATCCTCCCGAGCGCCAGCGTCGACCTCAACGCGTTCCGGGTGAGCGCCGGCCTCATGCGACTCACCAAGGTCGCCATCTTCCGTCCCGCGATGCCGTAGCTCCACCGGGATCCGCGGGGCGTCGGTGTCGCCGGATCGTGTGCCCCGAAGCCCTCCCGAATCGTCAGGGAGATGGTCCCTCGAATCCCAGGCGAAATGGCGCGGAAGCCCCAGAAGGAAGATCCGTTGTTCCTCGAATCACCTCTGGCGCCCGCGCCGCGCCGCACGCGCGCGCGCCGCGACCAGCCGGAGACCGAGGAGCCGGCCGCGCCGACTCCCGAGGAGCTCAAGAAGCTCGCGCGCCGCACGCACCTGCGACGCGAGGTCACCGGCATCACGCTGCTGCTCGGCTCGCTCTTCGTCGCCGGCGCGCTCGTCTTCGGCCGCGCGCCCACCGTCACCGAAAGCTGCCTTTCCGCGGGCGGACCATTCGGTCCGGTCGGCGGCTGCATCCGTTGGTCGATCCTCGGACTGCTCGGCGCCATCACCGCCGTCATCATCCCGCTCGTGCCGGCCGTGCACGCGCTGCGGCTGCTCGGCCGCGTGCCCGACACCGACGACCGCCGCTTCCTGTTCCTCACCGTCGGCCTCGCCAGCATCGTGCCCGTCGCGGTCGGCCTCGCGCGTCTCGGCGCGATGCCCGCGGGCACGCCCGATCCGCTCACCGGCCTCTGGGGTTCGTTCGCCGCGTTCTACCTCGCCGAGGTCGTGGGCAACGGTGGCGCCTGGTTCATCGTCGCCATCGCACTCAGCGCGTTGCTCGCCGTGACCATCGGCTGGAACCCCGTGCGCGTGGCCATCGGCATCGGCCGCCGCACACCGCGCGCCGTTGCCGCAGCGGACGCACTCACCAAGGCCGAGCGCCTCGAGCCCGACGCCAGCGACATGCCCGCCATCGATCCCTCGATGATGACGCCCGCGCAGTCCGAGAAAGAGGAGGATGACGCCGACGACGAAGGCGAGAGCGCGCCAACCGGCACTTCTCTTGCGCGCGGCTCACGCAGCCGCTCGCGCAGCGCGAGTTCGCTCCGTGGCGTCGATCGTCCCAACCCGGCGCAACTCGCGCTCAAGGTCGAGGTCGAGGACGAGTCCGAGCTCCCGACCGCCGACCTGCTCACGCCGGCGAAGGAGCGGAACCACGAAGCCGGCGAGGCGCAGCTCGACGTGATGGGGCAGAAGCTCATCGACTCGCTCAAGACCTTCAAGGTCGATGGCACGCTGAGCGGCCGCACCAGCGGCCCGACGGTGACGCAGTTCGAGATCGAGCCGGCGCCAGGCGTGAAGGTGCGGCAGTTCGCCAACCTCGCCAACGACCTCGCGCTCGCCATGCGCGCGCCGAGCATCCGCGTCGTCGCGCCGATCCCGGGCAAGGGCGCCGTCGGCGTCGAGGTGCCGAACCCCGACCCCGAGATGGTCGCCTTCCGCGAGATGCTCGAGAGCCGCGACTACCAGACCAAGCCGATGGCGCTGCCCATCGCGCTCGGCAAGGACCTCGAGGGGCGCGCCGTGATCGCCGACCTGGCGAAGATGCCGCACCTGCTGATCGCCGGCGCCACCGGCAGCGGCAAGTCCGTCTGCGTGAACACCATCATCACGTCGCTGATCTACCGGCACACGCCCAAGACGCTGCGCTTCCTGATGGTCGACCCCAAGATGGTCGAGTTGAGCGTGTACAACGTGCTGCCGCACCTGCGGCACAAGGTCGTGACGGACAATCGCGACGCGGCGGCCGTGCTCAAGTGGGCCGTGCTCGAGATGCAGGAGCGCTACGCGCTGCTGGCCGAGAACGGCGCGCGCAACATCCAGGACTTCAACACCAAGGTCCGCGACGGCGCCACGCTGCGAAAGCCGAAGGACCCCAACGTCGGGTTCGAGGACCGCGAGTACAAGGGCGGCGTGCTGCCGTACATCGTCGTCGTCATCGACGAACTCGCCGACCTGATGATGACCGTCGCGGCCGAGGTAGAGACGCCGCTGGCGATGCTGGCGCAGAAGGCGCGCGCCATCGGCATCCACCTGATCCTTGCCACCCAGCGCCCGAGCGTGAACGTCATCACGGGCCTCATCAAGGCCAACTTCCCGAGCCGCATCGCGTTCCGCGTGGCGAGCAAGGTGGACAGCCGCACAATTCTCGACCAGAACGGCGCCGAGGCGCTGCTGGGCAACGGCGACATGCTCTTCCTGCCACCAGGCCGCAGCGAGCCGATGCGCCTGCAGGGCGCGTTCATCGGCACCGAGGAGACGGAGCGGGTCATGGACTGGTACGTCCATCGCCGCGAGAAGCGCCGGGCGGCGATGCAGGAGGCCGAGCGGGCGGAGGAGGACATCATCGCGGTCATCCGCGCGCAGGAGAGCGACGGGGAGGATGGCCCGCGCGCGCACAGCGACGAGAAGCGCGACCCGCTCTTCCGCGAGGCCGCGGAGGTGTGCATCCAGAACCAGGGGGGATCGACGTCGTTGCTGCAGCGGCGCCTGAGCATCGGCTACGGCCGTGCCGCGCGGGTCATCGACCAGCTGCACAACGCGGGGATCCTGGGACCGCCGGATGGCAGCAAGCCGCGCGAGGTGCTCATCGGGTTCGATCAGCTCGACGAGTACTGTGGCTAGGCCGCCAACATGAGTACAGCGTGACGGATCGAGCGGGCGCCGAGAGGCGCCCGTCGTGTTTTCAGGGATGCGCGCGTTCTTCGTGCACTCGGCGCGCTGCTTTGACTGCGTACCTCGCGCATACCGGAGCCATCATGGTGCCCATGCGACGCCCTGCTTCTCCCGCCGAGTCTCCCGACTATCGCCAGCGCCGCGGCTTTCGTGGCGAGCAAGTGGTGCTGCGCTGGCTCGAGTCGCAGGGCTGGAGCATCGAGGCGCATCGGTACCGCGTGGGCCGCGAGGAGATCGACCTGGTGGCGCGCCGACGGGAGCTCGTGGCATTCATCGAGGTGAAGACCCGGCG
>DATLLD010000003.1:0-18985 GCA_035538035.1 Gemmatimonadaceae bacterium
CGCCTTGAAGAGCGGCACGGGCTCGAACGTGGCCCGGAGATGAAGCACCGCATCCTCGGCCAGCTCGCCGACGGTCGCCATGATGCGCGAGAAGGGTTCGCGTCCGTTGCGGAGGTCGTCACGCACGTCGAGCTCGACGACCGGCGCGTGCGGTGGATGCGTCACCTTCCCGGAAGACGGCGCGACGGGTGTGGTCATGAGGAATGTCTCCCGAATGAGATGCGAACGAGTTGGCTGGTGAACAGGAGCACGCCGGTGAGGAAGAGCACCGTTCCGCAGCGCGTGACATGCGGCGCGCCGGTGAGGATGCCGGCCCCGAGCAGCACGACGCCGGCCGTCATCGCGCCGAGCTGCAGCTGCGCGATGCGCGCGGAATACATGTCGGCCACGGTGGGCAGGGCGCCCGCTTCCTTGCCCATGCGCTGGCGGTACCGCGCGGTCCACACGAGCAGCGGCACGATCTTGTAGAAGAAGCCGACGACGAACATCACGGTGCCGCCGAGCAGGCCGACGGTGACGTAGGCGGTGGCGAGCCGTGGATCGCGCGCGTGGTCGGCGAGCACGAACGGGCCCATCGCCGCGCTCGCGGCCAGGAACACCAGCGCCGTCAGCGCGAAGATCATGCCGATGTCGATCTTCTTGCGCACGCGCGCGCGGTGAAAGCAGTAAGCCTGCCAGAGGAAGCAACCGACTCCCCCCTCGAGCAGCACGACGCCCAGCCACGCGCTCGCGGGATGCCTCGTCAGCACTCCGACCACGAGCGCGAGCACTCCGGCAGAGAGCAGCGTCAGCGAGCGCAGGCTCCAGCGCGTGTCGGCGCCGTGCGCGAGCAGGAACATCGGCAGCAACCGGTGCGAGACGCCCACCATCATCACCAGCGCCCAGCCGACGATCGCGACGTGCAGGTGCGCCGCGAGCATGGTGAGCCGGGCCGCGGCGATGAAGCCGGTGTGCAGGTTGTGCAACAGCAGCACGCCGAGCACGAGCGTGGAGGCGAGGAAGGTGATGGCGACCGCGATCGCCGCCCACGTCACGTCCCGCGACTTCGCCTTGGGCAGCGTCGCCGCGATGTTGCCGACCGCCAGCACGACGCCCGTGCTCACGAGCGCGATGCCGACGTGATGCAGCATCGTCTGGCTGAAGGCGATGCTTGCGGCGAAGAGTCCCGCGCCGGGTGCGAAGGTCCAGAACGCGACATGCGCGACACGCGTCGAGCGGATGGGCGCGCCCAGCGCCACCGGCAGCAGCTGGCAGAGTGCGCCGAAGATGGTGGTCGTCAGCCACCCGAGCGTGAAGAGATGCGTCACGCCCGCCACGCGCGGGGCTGCGAACGTACCCATCGCCAACTCGGGCGCTATCCACACCAAGCCGACCGCGCCGGCCAGCAAGTAGAGCGCGGCGGCGACGAAGTGCTCGGCGGCCAGGCCAAGCGTCGTGGTCGATGGGGTGATGGAGGTCATGCGTGGCGCCATCCCAACTCCTCGGCGACCCCGCGAGCGAGGGCGTCGAAGGCGAGTCCTGCGGCGCTCCCGGGGCGTGCGACCATGGTGGGCGTTCCTGCGTCGCCCTCCGTGACGATCCGTTCGTCGAACGGCACCTCGCCGAGGAAGCGCACGCCGAAGTCCTGGGCGACCGTGCTGCCGGCGCCGCGCCCGAACGGCCCGCTCATGTTCTCGACCACGCCGAGCACGGGAACCTCGAGCGAGCGGAACATCTCGACCGCCTTGCGTGCCTCGGCGACCGCGACGCGCGGCGGTTGCATGACAACGACCGCGCCCGAGAGTTCAACCGACTGCGCGAGACTGAGCGGGATGTCGCCCGTGCCCGGCGGGAGATCGACGATCAGCACGTCGAGCTCGGGCCATGCGACACCGCGCGCGAACTGCTTGACGGCCTTCGACACCATCGGCCCGCGCCAGATGGCCGGCGATCCTTCGCCGAGGAAGAAGCCGAAGCTGATCATCGGCAGCCCATGCGCGAGCAGCGGCATGATGGTCTTCTCGGGAGACATCCTTACGCGCGAGGCGCCGTCCTCGATGCCAAGCAGGATCGGAAGGCTCGGTCCGTAGATGTCCGCGTCGAGCAGCGCCGTGCGCAGGCCCTCGCGCGCGAGTGCGAGTGCGAGGTTCACCGCGACGGTGCTCTTGCCGACGCCGCCCTTGCCGGCGCCGACGGCGATCACGTGACGCACGGACGCGAGGCGCACGCGGTCGGCCCACGGATCCGGCGCGCCGTGCTTGTGGGCACCTGCCGCCGCCGGTGGTGCCGGCGCCGGCGCGGGCTTCACGATCTCGACGGCCACGGAGACAGCGCCGAGCGGCACGAGCACGTCACTGATGGCCGCCTGCAGCCGCGCGGGCAGCGTCTCGTCGCGCGAGCGAACGCCGAGCCGCACCTTCACGCGGTTGTCGCAGACGCTCACGTGGTCCACCATCCCGAACGAGACCAGGTCGCGCGTGAGGCCGGGAAAGGACACGTGGCCGAGGGCCTCGGTGATGCGCGCGACGGTGAGCGCCGCGGTGTCGTGTCCGGGAGACGAAGAGGTCGCCATGTGCGAACACTCGCCACGGCGCGCGACGCGGGGTGTGACGGATGTCCCAGCGCCGCCCAATGAACCTATAGCAGCTATAGGCTGAGACCCTTACCGCGTCTGCTCGCCTCCCGCGGGCAGCAGCGCGCGCAGCCGCGAGAGGTCCGGGATCAGCAGGTGATTCCGGTCGACGAGATCGATCAGCCCCTTGCGGCGCAACTGCTTCATGGCGCGCGAGACCGACTCGCGCGCGGCTCCGATCTCGAGCGCCAGCTGTTCCTGCGTGCGGTCCAGCACGAGCACGATCCCGGCCGGAGTGGACGTGCCGCTGCGCTCGGCGTACCCGACGAACAGCAAGGCCAATCGTGCGGCGACGTCGCGGAACGCGAGCGTCTCGGCGAGCCGCACCAGGTGACGCAGCCGGCGGCCGAGTGCGCGCACGATGGCCTGCGCGACATCCGGCTGCGAGCGATACAGGTGCTCGAAGTCCCCGCGAGGGAGGAACACGAGTCGCGACGCCTCCGTGGTGACGGCCGAGGCCGGGTACACGCCGCCATCGAAGAGCGGCAGCTCCGCGACCGAGCGCCCGGGACCCTCGACGTGCAGCACCTGCTCGCGCCCCTCGGGATCCGTTCGGTAGATGCGGACCTGCCCCGACTCGATGATGTAGAGGCCGCGGCATTCGTCGCCGGTCACGAACAGGACGTGCCCCGCGCCGACGGAGCGCACGATGCAGCGCTCGGCGAGCTGGCGTGTGGCGGACTCCGGGAGCTCGGAGAAGAGCGGCAACTGGCGGAACAACGCGAGGATCGGTGCGGTCGGCGTGGTGTCCATGGGATTCAATATGTGACAACAGTCACGCGGTTCAATCGCCCGCGGCCCTAGCCTACATTCATGGAAGACGATCCGCAGGTGAATGCAGTGTGGAACGCGCTGACGACGGTGATCGACCCCGAGCTGGGACTCGACGTCGTCACGCTGGGGCTCGTGTACGGCGTGGAAGTGCATGGCGACGTGGCGAGCGTGACCTATACCCTGACCACTCCGGGCTGTCCGATGGAGCGGATCATCACCGACGGCGTGCGCGGTGCGACGCTGGCGGTCGATGGGGTCGCGAAGGTCGAGACCCGGCTCGTATGGGAACCGGCGTGGCACGCCGGCATGATCGCGCCCGACGCGTGGGCGCCCTGACAACCCAGTGAGGGAAGCAAGAACACATGTCGCGCATCGCATACCACGAGGCATCCCCCGGCGCACTCCAGGCCATGCTCGCGCTCGAGTCATACGTCGCCAAGTCAGGATTGGAGAAGCCGCTCCTCGAGCTCGTGAAGATGCGCGCGTCGCAGCTGAACGGCTGTGCGTACTGCCTCGACATGCACAGCAAGGATGCACTGGCGGCCGGCGAGACGACGCAGCGGCTGTTCGTGCTCTCGGCGTGGCGCGAGGCGCCCACGCTTTACACGGACCGCGAGAGAGCGGCGCTGGCCTGGACCGAGGCCGTGACCCAGCTCGGGCCGCATGGCGTGCCCGACGACGTGTATCGCGATGCGCGCGCGCAGTTCGACGAGCGCCAGCTCGTGGACCTGACGATGGCCGTCGTCGCCATCAACGGCTGGAACCGGCTCGCGGTGGCGTTCCACACGCCGCTGCCGGGGTGACGAGGGCGGCAACGCGCTCGCGCAGCGTCGGCAGGAGTTGGCCCTCGAACCACGGGTGCCGCTTGAACCAGGGTTGATTGCGCGGCGACGGATGCGGCAGCGGGATGAAGTCCGGCGCGTACTCGCGCCATTCGCCCACCGTCGCGGCAAGCGACTTCTTGCGACGGCGTCCGAGGAAGTGGCGCTGCGCGTACTGACCGATCAGGAGCGTCAGTTCGATCTCAGGCAGCCGGGCCAGCAGCTTGTCGAGCCAGAGTTCGGCACATTCGCGGCGCGGGGGCAAGTCGCCACCGTTGCCGCGTCCCGGGTAGCAGTAGCCCATCGGGATGATCGCCACGCGCGACGGGTCGTAGAACGTCGGCTTGTCGACATCCATCCACGCGCGCAGGCGCTCGCCGCTCGCGTCGTCCCACGGCACGCCGCTCTCATGCACGCGCGTGCCGGGCGCCTGTCCGACGATGAGGATGCGCGCCCGTTCCCCCGCCTGCAGCACCGGCCGCGGCCCGAGCGGAAGATGCGCCTCGCACGCGCGGCAGCGGCGCACCGCGGCCAGCAGTGCGTCGAGGCTGGGATAGTCGGTGGCGGAAACGGCGGTCATGGTGATATGTCATCTTGAACGAATCCCCGAGTCCGCGCAACGGCGCAGGAGGAGCGGAGATGATCAAGCTGAAGCGGGCGTACGACGCGAGCGACTCCACCGACGGCGCGCGCTACCTGGTGGAGCGGCTCTGGCCGCGCGGCGTCAAAAAGGACGACCTGCCGCTCGATGGCTGGCTCAAGGATGTCGCGCCGAGCACGGAGCTGCGCCGCTGGTTCGCGCACGACCCGGCCAAGTGGCCGGAGTTCCGGCGCCGCTACTTAGCCGAGTTGAAGGAACACCCGGAAGCACTCGAGCCACTACTCGCCGCGGCGCGCAAGAAGCACCCCGTCACTCTCGTCTACAGCGCGCGCGATACTGAGCATAACGCGGCGGTGGCACTGCGGGACCATCTGAAACAACTGCTTTGATGCAGGCTTCTGGATGCGGGGTGGGTGCGGTACGGGGTCCGCGGTGTGTTGCAGGATGCGGGGTGGGATGCGGGGCGCATCCTGCATCCCTCATCACACCGCGGACCCCGTACCGCATCCCCCCCGCATCCCGGAGCCTGAATCACATGATGGGCTTGGGTTTCATCGGCTTGGTGCCATTGAGCCGCGGCCGCGGGCCGTTGCCGACTTCCACCGTGAGATCCTTGATGTAGCTCGTGATCTTCGCGTAGTGCGGGTAGTCGATGAACTCGGCCTCGTCGCTGCGCTGGTGATAGTCGCCGTGCAGGCCGGTGAAGAAGAACGCGATCGGCACGCCCTGCTGCGCGTAATGGAAGTGATCGCTGCGGCCGTAGATGTTGTTGTACCCGGCCCATGCGATCGGCTCGTCGAACTTGTAGTCGAGCGCCAGCGGCTTCGGCTGCTTCTTGTTCACCGCCTGGACAGCCTCGCCGAGGTCCTTGGAGTCGAAGAACGAGCCCACCACGCCGAGGTACTCGTCGCCACCACCCGGGATGTCCTCGGCGCGACCGCGACCGATCATGTCGATGTTGAGCTGCGCGACCACCGAGTCGATCGGCACCGTGGGATTGCGCGTGAAGAACGCCGCACCGATCAGTCCCGCCTCCTCGCCGGTGTGCCAGACGAAGATCGTCGACCGCTTGGGCTTCACCGGCATCGCCTGGATCGCCTCGGCGATCTCGAGCACGGCCATCGAGCCGGAGCCGTCATCGTCGGCGCCGTTGTTGATGGAGTCGATGCGCGGCTTGGGATGGATCTTCCGGATGCTGTCCATGTTCACGATGAACTTCGACAGCACCGCGGCGGTCGGCGCGGCCATGTTGTTGGCGATCTGCCAGCGGATGCGCTGGTCGTTGAACGCCTTGAGCGAGTCCTTGTCGACCGGCGTGTTGAAGCCCACATGGTCGTTGTGCGCCCCGACCGCGACGTACTGGTTGCGGAGCACCGGGTCACTGCCCGGGATGACCGCGACGACGTTGCGGCCGAACTCGGAGGGCAGTTCGACGTAGTCGAGTGACGCGGTCACCGTGCCGCCACGCGTGCCCGGCACGAGGCCGTCGACGCTCGCGCGCGCGAACAGCTGTGCCGCGGCCGCGCGGGTGAGGCGGATCGTGGCCTGCGGCTGCAGCATGGCGAGCTGCGCCTTGAGCAGCGCGACCGAGTCAACGGGATCGGCGGCGGCGCCGGCAGCGCGCGGCGGCGCGCCGCGCGGGGCGGCCGTCTGCGTGGCGACCGTCGGCTCGTTGATCGCAACGCGTGCCGCGGGCGTGAGCGCATCGAGGTCGATCGTCGCGACGGCGACCGCATCGGCGAACCGCGTCGGGGCCGTGGGGCCGAACCGGCGCCCCTGCTCGGGCTGCGCGGCGCCGGCACGCGGCAGCAGCACCACGAACTTCCCTGCCGCGTCCGCCGCACTGATCTGCGACGCCGTGTCGCCGTCGGTGCCGCCGAAGATCACCTGCGCCTCGCTGATGGCGCGCGGTGCGCGGTTGCCCGGCACGGCGACGAAGCCGTCGTTCCACGCGATCGGGTTGCCGTTCACCGTCAGGCGCGAGTGCGACGTGAACTTGCGCAGGTGGTACGGCAGCACCTGGAAGAAGGTGCCGTTGTCGCCTGCGGGAACGAGTCCGAGGCGCTTCACCTCGGCGGCGATGTAGTCGGTGCCCTTCATGTTGCCGACGCGGCCCACCTGGCGACCCATCATCGAATCATCCGCGAACTGGTAGAGACGGATCTGCAGGTCGCGCACCGTGATGGCGGCGTTGGTCGGCGCCGGCGCGACGCGCGCCGGATTGCCGTAGCGATTCACCGACGCCGAGCCCTGCGCGTGCGACAGCGCGGGAAGGGCGACGAAAGGCAGGATCAAGCAGAGACGGGCGAGCCCGTGGGAATGCATGTTCGCTCCTTGGGAGGTTGGGCGAGGCACAAGGTCATGGAATCTACGGCGCGCAGAGTGTGGGCGTTCACTCAGCGGACCCTGATGTCACGCCATGACCGCAGGGGAACCCCCGACTGCCGGCGGATGGTTTTTCCTAGCATGGACCCGGCATCGCCACGGTCCACTCCAGGAGAAACGAGGCAACATGCAATTTCGGAGACTTGGCCACTCAGGCCCCGCCGTCTCCGCCGTCGGACTCGGTTGCATGGGAATGTCCGAGTTCTACGGTGGTCGCGATGACGAGGAATCGATCCGCACCATCCATCGCGCACTCGACCTCGGCGTGAACCTGCTCGACACGGCCGACATCTATGGCCCGTTCACGAACGAGCGGCTCGTTGGCCGCGCCATCAAGGGCCGGCGTGACGAGGTGGTTCTCGCGACGAAGTTCGGCAATCGCCGCGCGGCGGACGGCACCTCGCTCGGCATCGATGGCTCCCCGGCCTATGCACGCAGCGCGTGCGAGGCGTCACTCGAACGGCTCGGCGTCGACCACATCGACATCTATTACCAGCATCGCGTGGACCCCAACGTGCCGATCGAGGAGACGGTGGGCGCGATGGCCGAGCTCGTCACGGCGGGCAAGGTGCGGCACCTGGGACTGAGCGAGGCCGCGCCGACGACGATCCGCCGCGCCGCCGCAGTGCATGAGATCGCCGCCCTGCAGACCGAGTACTCGCTCTGGACGCGCGACCCCGAACACGAGATCCTGCCGACGGTGCGCGACCTCGGCATCGGCTTCGTCGCGTACAGCCCGCTCGGCCGCGCGTTCCTGAGCGGCCGCGTCCGGAGCGACGCGGACCTCACGCCGGACGACGTGCGCCGCAGGATGCCGCGATTCCAAGGGGAGAACTTCCAGCACAATCTCGAGATCGTGGCCCTGCTCGAGGGAATGGCGAAGCGCATGCACTGCGCGACGTCGCAGCTCGCGATCGCGTGGCTGCTGCACCAGGGCGACGACATCGTGCCGATCCCCGGCACGAAGCACGTGAAGTACCTCGATGAGAATGTCGGGTCGATCGAGATCGAGCTCTCGGCCGACGATCTCCGCCAGCTGGATGAGATCGCACCGCCGGGCGCAGCGGCAGGGATGCGCTACGCGGAGGGCGGGATGGCGACCGTGAACTGGTAGGTCGCGCTACCTGAACATCGCCGGGCTGATCTCGAGCGCAACCTCGGACACCTTGTCCACCGGCAGCCCCGCGCGTCGCGCGTGTTCGCGCACGGCCTGCTCGTTCGGCGCCTCGTATTCGCAGTAGAGCTTGCCGTCCGCGTGCGAGATGTAGCTGCGGATCCAGACCACGCCTTCGAGCTCGGCGATCGCGGCGAGCGAGCGGCGCGCCGCCACCTCGAGTTCCTCCGGGGAGAGGATCCCGACACTTCGCTCGATGAGGTACTTGGGCATTTCGTTCTCCTCGATCAGGTCTGCGCGGCGGAGTGCGCCCGGCTCGGTGCCGGCGAGCTGGCGCGTGCCAGCTCATCATCGTGCAACTCGCTCGCGATCCGCTGCGCGACGCCGCGATGCGATTCGGCTTCCGCCACATCTTGGCGCGCTTCGGCTGCCCGCGCCAGCTGGCAGTGCATCCATCCCTCGCCGCGCCGGTCGCCGGTGCGCTGGCGAATGGCGAGCGACGCCTCGTACCGCGCGGTCGCTTCCGTCACCGCGCCTCGCGCCAGGAGCGCGTCGCCGAGCGTCGCCAGCGCGTGCGCCTCCAGCAACTCGTCGCCCGTCGCATGGTTGAGCGCGACCGCATCCTCGAGCGTGCGCCGCGCCTCATCCACCCGCTGCAGGCAGAGCAGGGTCGCGCCAATGCTGTTGAGCGCGAGTCCCTCGTGTCGCGCGTCGCCGGTCAGCCGGAAGATCGCCCGCGCCCGCTCGTAGTGCGCGAGGGCATCCTCATAACGCCCATCGCGCCACTCCAGGATCCCGGCCGCGTTCCGCAACTCGCCCTCGGTCGCGCGTTCCTCCAGGAGATCCGCGAGCCGCAGCGCATCCTCGAACTGCGCGCGCGCCTCCTCGGTGCGACCTCCGACGTCGCGCAGCGCCCGCGCGGCGCGCCCGGCCGCCTCCAGTTCACCGGGTTGGTCACCCGACTCGTGACGGAGCGCGCGCGCACGCATCCAGGCGTCGGCTGCCTCGGCGTGTGCGCCGCGCGCCTCCTCCGCCGCGCCGATCCGCGCCCACAGTTCGCGCGCGGAGTCGGGGTCGTGCAGCTGGCCGAAGAGCCCGGCAGACTCGCGCAGCGCCGGCAACGCCTCGTCGGGCCTTCCGATTCCCAGGAGCACGGTGCCCAGGATGCGCAGCGACTGGGCCTGGCCCTCCGCGTGGTGCACGCGCCGACTGATGGTCACCGCTTCGCGGTATACCTCGAGCGCCGCATCGACTTTCCCGCGAAGCATCAGGATGTTGCCGATGGCGCTGGAACAGAATGGCACCTCCAGCCACATCCCGTGCGCGCGATACAGCGCCAGCGCCTCGCGAAAGAGCTCCAGCGCACGATCATCCTGCCCGATCAATCGATGGATGATCGCCGTGTTGTACTGGATGTACCCGACGAAGGTGGGATCCTTGCCCGCGAGGGCGGCGACGCGCGCTTCCTTGAGCGTGCGCAGCGCCTCGTCCCACTCGCCGAGTCCCTTCAGCAGCGTGCTGCGGTTGTAGAGGTCGCGCGCGACCTGGTCGGGGGCCCCGAGCGCACGATCGATCTCGAGCGCCTCGTCGAGGTAGGCGAGCCCCTCCCGGCTTCGTCCGGCATGCCAGCAGAGAAGTCCCAGGCTCCGCAGCGCGCCGCGCACGGTCTCGGGCACGTCCGCGAGGCGGCCGAGCTCGAGCGACTTGTCGAGCGCCACCCGCGCCTGGTCGAACCGCCGCTGGATCACGTGCAGGTCTCCCTGCCTCTGCCACGCCTGCGCCAGCGCGTCGGTGTCGGCCTCGGGGTCGAGCAGCGCGATCAGCCGGTCGAGGATCTCCTGCTGCCGCTCGCGCAACCCGAGCGTCTCGCTGAGGCGCTCGCGCTCGAGCAGGAGCCCGACCAGCGCGCGACGCCGCGCCGGCACATCGTCGATGCGGGCCGCCCAGGCTTCCACGCGGTCCACGATCCGCACTGCGCGCAGGTACTCGCCCATGGCGCCCGCCTGCCGCGCCTCCTCCCGTCCATGTTCCACCGCCGCCGGCCACGACTCCGCGCGACTGTAGTGAAACGCGAGCACGCCGGCCAGTTCGCCGCCGAGCGCCGGCGCCAGTGACTCGATGGCACTCGCCGCGCGCGCGTGGAGCACGCGACGCCGATGCGCCAGCAGGGTGTCGTACACGACTTCCTGCACGAGGATGTGCTTGAAGCGGTACATCGGGTCGGGCACCACGCGCGTCTGACGCACCAGTCCCGCCTGTCGCAGTCGCTCGATCGCGCGCGGCACCGCCACATCCTCATCGAGCAGCTTTCGCACCACCCCGAGCGTGAAGTCGCGTCCGAGCACCGACGCCGCGCGGGCCACCTCGCGTGTCGTGGCGTCGAGCCGGTCGAGCCGCGCGCGAATCACCGCCTGGATCGTGCCCGGCAGTTGCAGGTCATCGGCGGAGCCGGTGACCACCAGCTCGGCGCGCCCCGCATTCACCGTTGCCACGCCCTGCTCGCCGAGCGCATGCGCCAGCTCCTCGACGAAGAACGGATTGCCGCCAGTGCGCTCGAGCACCGCGCGAACGAGCTCGTCCGACGCATCCGCGGCGCCGAGCACCGACGCCACCACGCGCGACGTCGCCGACGCATCGAGGGGGCCAAGACGGATCGTCGTCCGCGGCATGGCGTCCGGCCACTCCACGCCGTGCTCCGGCCTGAAGCTGACGATGATGGCCAGCGGATACGCGGGCGCGATCTCGAGCAGCTGCTTGAGCACCTCGTGCGACGCCTCGTCGGCCCAATGCCAGTCCTCGAACACGAGCGCCATCGGGCCGCGCCGCGTGGCGAGCGTGAACAGCGCAACGAGCGCGTCGCGTGTCGCCGGCCGGAGCCGGTCGCCGTCGAGGTGGCGCGGCAGCGGCGGGCGATCGGTCGGCGCACTCAGTAGATGGAGCACCAGCGGCCCGGCATCCGCCAACTCAGGGACGATTCCCGAGACCGCCTCCGCGATGCGCGCATGGTCCGACGCTGACACGGGCGCGCTCCCCACGCCGAGCAACTCACGCAGCGCCGCGACGAGCGGCTCGTACGGCGGGGCGCCGAGCTGGTGGGCGCGACACCAGATGCGCAACAAGCGCATCTCGTGCGCCGATGCGCTCCGCGAGAGCTCGAGCAGCAGCCGGCTCTTTCCCGCGCCCGCTTCCGCCTCGATCGTCACGCCTTGGCCTTCGCCTCTCCGTGCCCCGTCGAGCGCGTCCGCGAGCAGGCCGAGCTCACGCTCGCGACCGGCGAATGGCGTGAGCCGCTGACGCTCGCCGAGGTCGGTGGCCGCAGCCAGCGACCGCTCGCACTCGGGCGAGAGGCGCACCTCTCCCTCGGCCGCGTCGGCCGCGAGGCGCGTGGCGACGTCGAGCGGTTCGCCCGCGACGCGATGGCTGCGCGTCGAGGTGTCCGGCTGGATCACGAGCGCACCCGCCGCGAGTCCAGAGCGGAGTCGCAGTGGCGGCGCGTTCGAGTCGGCGCCCATCCACGGCCCGTCGCCCCACGCATGGAGCTCGCGCGCGGCGTTCACCGCGCGCACCACATCGTCCTCGTGCGTCGCCGGCACGCCGAACAGGCAGATCACCGAGTCGCCGGTGAAGCGGTGCAGCACGCCGCCGAACCGCGCCACGGTGGATGCCGCGTGCGAGCGCACGCGCTGCGCGGCGCGCTCCACGTCATCAGGCGCCCATCGCTCGACGAGCGCGGCGTAACCGCCGAGCCGCATCGCGAGCACCGTCACCTGGCGTCGCTCGCCCTCGGGCGCGATCGGCGGCCCCTCGGCGCCTCCTTCCCAGAGCGGTCCGATCCGCAGGTCGTCGAGTGCGCTGGCGATGGCTGTCACGGCCGCATCGGCGTTGGCGCAGCGGTTCGGCATCTCCTTCGCGAGCAACCGCTCGAGCAAGTGGTTGAGCGTCGCCGCGCTGCGCACGCCGACCAGTGGTGCGGGGTCCGCGGTCAGGATCGCCGTGATGACGGACTCCGGGCCGGGACCGGCGAACGGACGCCGCCCGGTGATCATCTCGTGGATCACGACGCCAAGAGACCAGAGGTCAGTTCGCCCGTCCACTTCGCCGCCGCTGGCCTGTTCCGGACTCATGTAGGGAAGCGTGCCAAGCACCGCACCAGTGGATGTCAGCTTGAGGTCGGCGACCTTGGCGATGCCGAAGTCGAGGATCTTCACCGAGCCGTCATCGAGCAGGAAGATGTTCGCGGGCTTGATGTCGCGGTGCACGATGCCGCGCGCGTGGGCGTGGGCGAGTCCCTGCGCCACGGCGAGCGCGATGTCCAGCGCGGCTTCCGGCTCGAGCGGAGCGCGCGCGATGCGGTCGGCGAGCGTCTCGCCCACATAGAGCGGCATCGCGATGAAGAGCCGGCCGTCCGGCGCCTCGCCCACCTCGTGGATGGCGCAGATGTTCGGATGGTCGAGCATCGCGGCGGCGCGCGCCTCGTGGAGGAATCGGCGCGCCGCGACCGGATCCATGCTCATCACGCCCGGCAGCAGCTTGAGCGCGAGCGTGCGGTCGAGTCGTTCATCGCGCGCGGCGTAGAGGAGCCCCATGCCGCCGGCGCCGAGCCGCTCGAGGATCAGGTACTTGCCGAAGCGGCCGCCGACCGCCGGCTCATCGCCGCGCAGGCGCTCGCTGATCTCCGTCTCCATGCGGTCGGCGGCGCCGACGTTGTCGTGC
This sequence comes from Gemmatimonadaceae bacterium, assembly GCA_035538035.1. Lineage (GTDB taxonomy): Bacteria > Gemmatimonadota > Gemmatimonadetes > Gemmatimonadales > Gemmatimonadaceae > Pseudogemmatithrix. The sequence continues at coordinate 13,020 of DATLLD010000003.1, forward strand.
GCCGCGAGCAGCGTCTCCACCTCGTGGCGCAGCGCGTCGTCGCCGGCGCACTCGCGCGAGAGGATGCGCTCGCGGGTGGCCGGCGAGCCGTCCGACTCCACGACCGTCGCGAAGATGCGCTCGACCCTCGCCCACCGGCCGGCATCATCATCCGGCATGACGCGTCCGTCGGGGGACATCACGTGAGCTCCCGGTTGAGCCACGCGCGGGCCATCGTCCAATCGCGCTTGACCGTGGCCGGCGAGACGTCGAGCGCGGTCGCGGTCTCGTCCAGGCTCAGCCCGCCGAAGAAGCGGCATTCGACCACACGGCACTGGCGCGGGTTGAGCGCCTCGAGCCGGGTCAGCGCCTCGTCGAGCGCAACGAACCGTTCGTGGCGATCATCGGCGGCCACGGTGAGATCGTCGAGCGTGACTGGCGTGTCGCCACCCCCGCGCTTGGCAGCGTCGCGATGCTCGGCGCGGTCGATCAGGATCCGTCGCATCAGCCGCGAGGCGATCGAGAAGAAGTGCACGCGATCCTGCCACTGCACGCGTTCGAGTCGCGTGAGCTTCAGGTACGCCTCGTGCACCAGCGCGCCGGAGTCAAAGGTGTGGCCGGGCCGCTCGTGCGAGAGCTGGCGGCGCGCCAGGCGCCGCAGCTCCTCATAGACCAGCGGCATCACGCGATCCATCGACTCGCGGTCGCCGGCGCGCGCGGCCACGAGGAGGCGAGTGACCTCTCCGGTGTCAGTCATCGTTCGGTGACATGCCTCCGACGGGACCGCGCCGCCGACGAACGGAAACGCAGTCCGACGTCAACAATACCCCCGGGCGGGGGCCCGACATTCATACGGCAGAACCCGCGCCCCGGCAAGGAAGTGCCCGGCCGGGACGCGAGATTCCACGGGGGAACGATCCCCCGCTTCGTTCAGTGCGCCAATCCGCGATCCACCGACTCCGCCGCGTACTTGCACGACACCTTGGGGTTCCACGAGGCGAACATCCCGGCCGGGTTCTCGCTCTCTGCCCAGACGTGCAGCGCGTAGAGACCGAGGTCCTCGACGCGTGAGAACGCCTGCCCATACAGCTCGGGCGGCTTGGTGCCGGTCCACGCCGCGATCGGGACGATGAACTCCGCACCGACGAGCTTGTACTTGCCGCCGGCGAGCGGCTCGTAGATGAGCGCCTCGGGGCGGAGCGGATCGAGCACGAGGTCGATGCGCTCGGGGTTGGCATAGTGATAGCCCATCGCGCCGAGCTCGCCGTGGTACCAGCAGGGCGTGATGGCGGTGGGCCAATCGGACTCGCGCGCGACCTCGAGCCGGTGGTACGGAGCGAGAGAACGGCGAAGCGCGGCGATGTCGGACTGGCCGGCGGTACGAGCGTCGGCCTCGATGGCCTGGGCCTGCAGTGGACTGGCCGGCACGCCCGACTCGAGCGAACAGGCGGCAGCGATGCCTCCGACGGCGGTGGCGAGCAGGGCGGAAGCGAGGCGATGGCGGGACACGGTAGGACCTCCGATGGGGGTGATATCGGAGAGGCGGGAATTCGCGCGCAATCGGCTCATTGATCGGAATTCCGGTTGCGACCGAAGCTCATGAAGCCGTCCTACGCAAAAGGGCGAGCTCGCTTCTCGCGAGTCGCCCCTTCACCACTAACCTGCCGCTGCTTTTCTCAGACCGGGAACAGCATCTCCCGGTACCGCGGCAGCGGCCAGTGCTCGTCGCCCACCACGAGCTCGAGCGCGTCCGCGACACCGCGCGCCGCCAACATCGAGTCCGCGCCCGTGGACGTCAGGAACTGCGCGCACTTCTCCATGTCGTCGTCGTGCAATGATTCCGCCTTCTTGATGGCCGCGTGCACAGCCTTCGCGCGCACCTGCAGCTGCGTGACGAGCGCGCCGACCGACTCGGCCGCGGCCTTCTGCGGGATCGACTTGATCCCGGCCTGCTTCGCCTTCGCCGCGCCCTCGGCCAGCACGCCCAGGTACGAGTAGCAGGCCGGCAGGATCTGCGTGTCCAGGATCTCGGCCAGCGTGCCCAGCTCGATCAGCATGTCCTTCACGTAACGCTCGAGCCGCACGTGGAAACGGCTCTCCAGCTCCGCGGCCGTGAGGATCCGCGAGCCGGTGAAGAGCTTCTTGGCGACCGGCGTCTTCATCTGGGCGAGCGCCTCTGGCGCGCGGCGCAGGTTCAGCAGCCCGCGCTGCTTCGCCTCGCGCACCCAGTCCGCGCTGTAGCCGTTGCCCTCGAAGCGGATCGCGCTCGTCTCCTTGAACGCCGCGCGCACCACCTTGAGCGCCGCGTCATCGGCGGACTTGGTCTTCTTGAGCTCGGCCCGCAGGTCGGCCACGATCTCGCCGAGCGCCTCGGCCACGACCGCGTTCAGCAGCATCACCGGGAAGGCGATGCTCTGCGACGACCCGACGGCGCGGAACTCGAACTTGGCGCCAGTGAACGCGAACGGACTCGTGCGGTTGCGGTCGGTGTTGTCCTGCTCGACCTCGGGCAGCTTGGCGACGCCGAGCTGGATCATCGCCTGCTTGGCGGACGACCCCGCGCGGCCGGCGATGATGTCCTCGATCATCTTCGTGAGCGCGGCGCCCATGAAGACCGAGATGATCGCCGGCGGCGCCTCGTTGGCGCCGAGGCGATGCTCGTTGCCCGACGTCCCGATGCCCGCGCGCAACAGGCCCTGGTGCCGGTGCACGCCCTTGAGCACCGCGGCGAGGAAGAGCAGGAAGCGCAGGTTCTGGTGCGGCGTCTTGCCCGGCTTCAGCAGGTTGATGCCGTTCAGCGCGTTGTCGCTCGTGATGCTGAGGGACCAGTTGCAGTGCTTGCCGCTGCCGTTGATGCCGGCGAACGGCTTCTCGTGCAGCAGCGCCTGCAGGCCATGGCGCATCGCCACGTCCTTCAGCACGGACATCACGAGTTGGTTGTGGTCCGTGGCGATGTCGGTCTCCTCGAACATCGGGGCCATCTCGAACTGGCAGGGCGCGACCTCGTTGTGCCGCGTCACGATCGGCACGCCCAGCTTGTAGAGCTCGTACTCCACCTCGGCGATGCAGGCCTGCACGCGCTCCGGGATGCCGCCGAAGTAGTGGTCCTCGAGCTGCTGCCCCCGCGGCGGGGGCGCGCCCAGCAACGTGCGGCCGGCCATCACGAGGTCGGGCCGCATCGCGAAGTGCGTGCGGTCGATCATGAAGTATTCCTGCTCGGTGCCCATCGTCGTGAAGACGCGCAGCACGTCCTTCTCGCCGAGGAGTTCCAGCAGCTCGCGCGCCTTCTCGTCGAGCACGTCGCTCGAGCGGAAGAGCGGCGTCACCTCGTCGAGCGCCTCGCCGTTGTAGCCGATGAAGACGGACGGGATGCAAAGCGTCCGCGTCGCGGCCGCCTCCAGGATGAAGAGCGGCGAAGCCGGGTTCCACGCGGTGTAGCCACGGGCTTCCCAGGTCGCGCGCAGGCCGCCCGACGGGAACGATGATGCATCGGGCTCGGACTGGATCAGTTGCTCGGCCGAGAACGATTCGACCGGGAGCTTGTTCTCGTCGAACGCGAGGAAGGCGTCATGCTTCTCGGCCGTGAGCCCCGTCTGCGGCTGGAACCAGTGACAGAAGTGCGTCACACCGCGGGAGAGCGCCCACTCGCGCACCACCTGCGCGACGACGGGAGCGATGCCGCGGTCGAGCTTGCGGCCGAGTCGAATGGCTTCGCTGAGCTTGGCGTAGACCTCCTTCGGCAGCTTGTCGCGCATCTGGCGCGCACCGAAGGTGTTGATGCCGAAGTAGGACGAGATCGGCACCGGCTCGTCGGCCATGGTCGGGATATCGGGATGCTCGGCGGCACGCGTCGAGATCGCGCGGAGGGCGGCGGTCCGCGGGGTGATGGAAGCGGGCATGTTTTTTAGAGGGGGCAGGAGGCGGGTGGCAGGGCGCGTGCGCTTGATCTGCTTGCATTGCAGATTCTGCAAAACTAGGGGCGCATTTTGTATGCCGCAACAGGAAATTTGCAGAAATGTCTGCCTAGGATTGCAGAATTTGCGAATTTCCAATCACACCCGGCCGCAGCTAGCGCGGGTCGCGACGGTCCAGCCCCTGCCGTCGCGACCTCCCATTATCTCCACAAGTAGCTGCCCAGTAAGCGTTTACATCGCCTGACTTCTCATCGCCGGGCACTCTCGGCTGCCGGAGCCACAGTCGCCCCGGGAGCGCTCCAGAATTTCTCCGTCGGCTTGGATCGCTCGGCCACGTCCCGGCCATAGAGCACCGCGTTCAGCACGATTCGAAAATTGCCCACCGGCTGCCCGCGCCACTGCGGACGGAAGCCGATGAGCACGACATGCCCGCGGCCGTGCTTCGCGTCGAGCGCGGCAGCCATGCCCTGCAGGTGCTTCTCGCCGAGCAGGTAGCCGGAGAGGAGCGGCGAGCCCGTCTGCGCGTATTGCGCGATCGCCGCACCGCTGAAGCCGTCGAGTGTCGTGAACGCTGGACTGCCGTCCACGAAGATCTTCGCCCGTGTCGGCATGCCTGCCATCACCGGGTGCGCCGCGTCGGTCGTGACCTCGAGGATCGAACCGCTCGCGAAGAAGTCCTTGCTCGCGAGTCCGCGCAGCACGTTGCGCACGGGCAAGTGCAGGGCATCGATCGCGAACACCGCGCCCTGGTTGATGGCCACCATCGTCCCGCCGTCACGCACGAACGCATCGAGCGCGCGCACGCCGGCGTCGCCGAGCCCGCCCTCGATCGCCGGCGGCACGCGCCCGCGGGCGAAGCCGCCGGTGGTGGTGGCGGCGCGGTCGGACGCAAAGGCGATCACGTCGAATCGGTCGGCGAGATCGCCCGCGAGGAAGTCGGCGTTGGTGATGGCGGTGTACGCGAACTCGTGCTGGTCGAGCAGCCACTCGGTCCATCCGGCATCCATGCTCGGCACCAGCGACTTGTAGAGCGCGATGCGCTTGCCCACAGGCGCGTCCTTGGCGTCGGCCGCGACGCGTTCCGCGCGGAGCGAGAGTTCGCGCGCCCACGACTCGAGGCGGGGCATCGGCACGCCGCTCACCACGTAACGGCCGGCGCGTGCGCGCACCATGCCGCCATCGGCCAGCGCGCGGTTGATGAGCCGGAACGCGTCGTTCTGCGCGGGGTCGACCGCGAGCGCGTTCCCTGCGCCGGTGATGCGCGCCGGCGGCGCGATGATGCCGGCCGCCATCTCATTGGTAGAGAGGGGCGCGGCGGCGTCCGCGACGTCGGTCGGCTTCCCCCGCACGGGCTGCAGCGCCGCGGTGAACTCCGGCGTGAGCGGCGTGCGCGCCTCGACCACGCGCACATCCATGAGGTACGGCAGCGTCCACCCCGCCGCGTCGTACGGCGGCTCGGGCGCGCCGCCCTCGGACTCGCGGATGTCGGGGTACTGCTGCACGTCGAAGAGCTGCCGCACGAGTTCGGAGAACTCCTGCTCCATGGGGATCACCCAGGTGCCCTTGGCGTAGCGCACGCCGCCGTGCGTGCCCTCGCGCGCGAGCTCCGAGACACGCACGCCGAGGAAGGCGAGGCGCCGGAGCAGCGCGACGGCCGCGCCGGGGTCACGCTGGTCCTGCGGCACGATGTACGCGAACGGCGGCTCCTTGGCGTAGCGCGCGATCGCGTCGCGGCCGGCCTGGTAGCGGTTGTAGAGCAGGTCCTCGCGATACTTCGCCGCGTAGTCGAGCGTGGCGACGGACGCGGTCTCCATGTAGTCGACGGCATCGCGCAGGCGCCACCAGCCGCCCTTCCACGGACTCGCGTAGAGCGCGCCGGGACGCAGGTCGCGGTATTCGCGCGGGAACTCGTCGATGGTGTAGAAGCGCGGGGTCGCGTAGCTGTAGAGCGCCGTCTCCGTCCAGTACGACGCGATGTTCTGCAGCATCGGCATGTAGTCGATGTAGCCGGGGTACCAGGCGTCGAACCCCTGGCCCATGTGCGTCGCGCCCACCTGGCCCTTGCCCTCGAGC
>DATLLD010000004.1:0-15843 GCA_035538035.1 Gemmatimonadaceae bacterium
GATAATTCGGCACATGAACGCCGAACTCCTCGTCCTCCGACTGCTTCACGTCCTCGGCTCGATCGTGTGGGTCGGCAGCAGCTTCTTCACGTCCTTCTTCCTCGTCCCCTCGCTCAAGCCCGGCTCGAGCGCGTTCGGCGAGGTGATGGATGGGCTGGGGCGGCGGAAGCTCTTCACCGTGCTTCCGCTCGCCGCGCTGGTCACGATCGTCAGCGGCGCGCGGTTGCTGCAGATCGCCTCGAGCGGATTCTCCGGAGCTTATTTCGAACTCGCGAGCGGCCGCGTCTACGCGCTGAGCGGCGTGACGGCGGTGCTCGCGTTCGTGCTCTCGCTGCTCGTCAGCCGACCGGCGGCCGTGCGTGCGGGCGAGCTCGCCGCGCAGCGACACTCGGCGACGACTGACAAGGAACGGGCGGCGATCGACGCGACGCTGGCGCTGCTGCGGCGCCGGGGCCAACGCGCGACCACGGTCGCGATGGCGCTCCTGATCGTCTCGGCCTGCGGCATGGCCGTGGCGCGCTACCTATGACCATGGCAACCCGCGACCCGCGCATCGACGCCTACATCGCGAAATCCGCCGACTTCGCGAAGCCGATCCTCTCGCACCTGCGCGAGCTGGTGCACGACGCCTGCCCGGACGTCGAGGAGACGATCAAGTGGGGCGTGCCTCACTTCGCCCACCACGGCCTCCTGTGCAGCATGGCGTCGTTCAAGGCGCACTGCGCGTTCGGCTTCTGGAAGGGCACGCTCGTCTTCGAGGATGCCGCGAAGTCGACGGAGGCGATGGGTCAGTTCGGGTCGATCACGTCGCTCTCAGACCTTCCGTCCGACCGCAAGATCAAGTCGTACGTGAAGCGCGCGGCAGCGCTCAACGAGAGCGGCGTGAAGGTGGCGCGTCCGCCGAAGGACCCGAAACGCCGCGCCGAACTGGACGCGGTGCCGGACGACCTCGCGGCGGCGCTCCGGCGGAACACCCGCGCGCGAAAGACCTTCGAGGCGTTCAGCCCGAGCAATCGCCGCGACTATGTGGAGTGGATCATCGACGCGAAGCGCGAGGTGACGCGTGCTTCGCGGCTGGCGACGACGATCGAATGGCTCGAGGAAGGGAAGCCACGAAACTGGAAATACGTTCGGTAGCAGGGGGCAGGTGAAAGGGGCGCGCCGGTACTGCTGGCGCGCCCCTCTTCGTTGGCGGAGCGCTACGTGTTACTCGTCCAGCGCCGTCACCGTCACCTCGGCCACGCCTTCCGTGTCGTACACGACCTCGACGCGCCAAGGCTGGCAGCAGATCTCGCAGTCCTCGACATACTCCTGCGCGCTTCCGCTGCCGGGGTCGATCGCCAGCTCAATGGTCTCGTTGCAATAAGGACAGATCACGCTCGCTTCGGTGTCGGCAGTGCCGTCACCCAAGGGATATTCGTCGTCCGGCTCTTCGGTTTCATCGTCAGTTCGCATGCGCGCAAACTAGTCGGTCGCTTCGCGTGCGCGCAGTGACGCACTCGATTCGATGATCACCTTGTGAAGCACCGAAACGGTGCGATAGTCCATTGGTAGCTTGGCCGATCGCGGGAATGGAAAAGGGCGGCCGAACGGCCGCCCTCCTCTTACCTGCCACCTGCCACCGTACCTAGGGCAGCATCACCATCCGCCCCGGCGTCCACGGAGCGCCCTGCGCCTCCGCCGCACGCTCGAGCGCCGGCAGGTCGGTCTCGACGAACGACTTGAGCGCCGCATGGATCGCGGGGAACTCCGCGGCCACGATCTCCAGCTGCCGCCGCTGCGTACCGGTCGGGCCGCCGAGCGTGCCGCCGAAGCTGGCGGCGGTGTTCATGCGACCCACGAGCGAGGTGTAGGTCGGCTCGGAGTAGCGGCCGGGGGTGTTGTCTCCCGACAGCTTCTCGCGCACGGCACGCAGCTTGGCCTGCGCCGCTCTCACCTGTGCGTCGAGCGTGGTCGCGGCGGTCACCTGGTCCGCCGCACGCTGCAAGGCATCGAGGCGCGTGCTTGCCTCGGCCATCAGCGAGTTGGCGCCGAGCACCACGCGCTGCAGGCGCTGCGCCTCGCGCTGGAACGCGACGGCGCGCTCGCGGTCAGCGGCGGTGAGCGACGCGTTCGGCAGGAGCGTCACCTCGAACGGCGCAGGTTGCGTGATGGCGCTGCGCACGCCCGCGACTCGCTTGAAGAGCTGCACGCGATAGCTGCCCGGGACGACGTACGGCCCGTTGCCGCCAAGCGCGCCGCCACCAGCGCCGCCTGCGCCGCCACCACCGCCACCACCACCGAATCCGCCGCCGGTCGTGCCGCCCAGCGGCGTCACGCTCGGCCAGCGCAGGTTCCACGTCACGCGGTTGGTGCCCGCGGCGCCCGGACCGTCAAAGCGCGAGATGACCGCGCCGCTGGCGTCGCTGACTTCCACCTCGATGCTCGGGGCCTCCTCCTCCTGCTCGGCCTTGAGCGCGTCCCAGCCGGGGAACGGCACGTCGGCACCGGAGCGGTTGAGCGCCTGCTCGCGCGCCTGACGCGCCGCGCGCTGCGAACGGAGCGCCGTGCGCAGGTGATAGGTGAAGGTCGCGCCGATTGGCGGGTTCGGGGCGAAGTAGTGTGACGCGCCCTGGAAGCTGACGCCGTTGCCGCCCAGCGGCGAACCGTTCACGAAGAGCAGCGCCGGCTTCACCGGGAAGATCGTCGCCTCGGCGCGCAGGCGCTCCGGGGCGAGTTCGCGCATGGGCGAGTAGTCGTCGAGCACGAAGAGGCCGCGTCCGAACGTCGCCACGACGAGATCGTTCATCTCGGGCTGGATGGCGATGTCGCGCACGGCGATCGGCGGCAGGCCGCCGCGCATCTGCTGCCAGTGCGCGCCGTCATCGAACGACACGTAGAGGCCGAACTCGGTGCCGGCGAAGAGCAAGCCGCGCCGCACCGGATCCTCGCGCACCACATGCACGGAGCCGCGCTCGGGGAGGTTCGCGGAGATTGAGCGCCAGGTGCGGCCCTTGTCGCTGGACTTGAGCAGGTACGGCTTGAAGTCGCCGCGCTTGTAGTTGTTGATGGCCGCGTACACCACGCCGGCATCGTGCGGCGACGCGGTGAGGTAGGCGATGTAGCTGGTGTCCGGCACGCCGGCGAACTTCTCGGTGCGGCGCCAGGTCGCGCCACCATCCTCCGACGCCTGGATCAGGCCGTCATCCGTGCCGGCGTAGAGCAGGCCCTCCTGCCGCGGCGACTCCGAGACCGCGGTGATGTTGCCGTTGTACGACGTCGACGAGTTGCGCGAGACGGCGTCCACGCTCCAGAGCCGTCCCTGCATCTTGAGTTCGGTGCGGCGGATGTTGCGCGTCAGGTCGGGAGACACGGCGCGCCAGTTGTCGCCGCGATCGTCAGAGCGGTAGAGGCGCTGCGACGCGAAGTAGACACGCGTGCTGAGGTGCGGCGAGACCATGATCGGCGAATCCCAGTTCCAGCGCGCCGGGTCCTCTCCCGGCTCCTCCTCGGGCACGATGCGGGTCGAGGTACCGGTGGTGCGGTCGAAGCGCACGAGGCCGCCGTTCTGCGACTCGGCGTAGATGGTGTTGTGGTCCTTGGGATCGACGCGGCTCTGGAAGCCATCGCCACCGTTGGTCACGAACCAGTCGGAGTTGCGGATACCGTTGTTGTGATTGGTCCGCGTCGGGCCGCCGAACGAGAAGTTGTCCTGCGTGCCGCCGTAGACGTTGTAGAACGGCGCATTGCGGTCGATGTCGATCTTGTAGAACTGGGTGACCGGCAGGTTGCCGAAGAAGTTGTGCGTGCGACCGCGATCGAACGACTCGTACAGTCCACCGTCGGAGCCGATCAGGACGTGCTCACTGTCGTCGGGATCGATCCACATGGCGTGATTGTCGACATGCTTGCCGTTCTCGCCCATCACGGTGAAGGTGCGACCCGCGTCGTCCGATACCATGGTGCGCACGTCCATCGAGTAGACGCGGTCGGCGTTGTTGGGGTCGACGAAGATCTCCTGGTAGTAGAGCGAGATCGTCGCATAGCTGCCCTGCCGGTTCCAGCTCACGCCGTTGTCGTCGGAGCGGAAAGTGCCGCCGCGATTGTTCGCCGCCTCGACGATGGCGTAGACGACATCCGGCTTGGACGGGCTGCGCGCGAGGCCGATGCGGCCCTCGCCCTCGGGCACGCCGGTGATCTTCTTCCAAGTCTTGCCGCCATCGATCGAGCGGTGGAGGGCCGACTCGGGGCCGCCGGCGAGGTAGCCCCACACATGGCGGTGGCGCTGCCAGGTGCTGGCGAGGATGATGTCCGGATTGCGCGGGTCGAGAATGACCTCGTTGACGCCGGCGTGCTTGGCTCCGGAGAGGATCTTCGTCCAGGTCTCGCCGCCGTCGGTGGTCTTGTAGAGACCGCGCTCGCCGCCCTCGCTCCAGAGCGGGCCCTGCGCCGCGACGTACACGACGCGCGAGTCGCGCGGATCGATGGCCACCATGCCGATGTGCTCGGAGGTCTTGAGCCCCATGTTGCGCCAGGTGCGGCCACCGTCCTCCGACTTGTAGACGCCATCGCCATAGCTGACGGAGCGCTGCGCGTTGTTCTCGCCCGTGCCGACCCAGATGGTGTTGGGATCGTTCGGGTCCATCGTCACGGTGCCGATGGAGTACGACGGCTGGCCGTCGAAGATCGACGTCCAGGTGGTGCCGGCGTTCTCCGTCTTCCAGACGCCGCCCGACGCCACGCCCACGTACCAGGTCTTCTTGTCCGGATGCACGGCAATGTCGCCGATACGGCCGGAGGTGAAGGCGGGGCCGATGTTGCGGAAGCGGAACGCGGAAAGGGCGCTGGCGGGGAGCCCGCCGGCGTTCGCGGTGTCGGCGCGCTGGGCACCGAGCGGCACGGTCACCGCCAGCAGCAAGGAGAGCGTCAGGGATCCGCGAGATAAACGGAGCATGATCATCGGGTCTGGAGGAGTGGTGAGGGCGGGCGTGCTGCGCTTCCGCAACGTCCGAGCGAGTTACGCCCGCCGGAAACCTTCCGCTGGGACGTCGTGACCGAAAGGGCGGACCCACATTTCGAGGAACGGACGATGCGATTCTCCCGACTGCCATCACTCGCCACGGTGTGCGCGCTCTCCCTGGCCGCATCGGTCGCCTCCGTGGCCACGCCATCCAGTGCCGCGGCGCAGGAGGAGCGGATCATCACGCGACCGGATGCGCGGCGCGTGATCGTGATCGACAGAGACTCCGACCGCCCGATCATCGGCGTCACCATGGCCGCGGAGAGCGAACGAGGCGACACGCTCGGCGTGCGCATCGAAGAGGTCACGGATGATTCTCCCGCCGCGAAGGCCGGACTCAAGGCCGGCGACCGGATCCAGTCGGTCAATGGCGTCAGCCTGCGCGCGGACCGCGCCGATGCCGGCGATCCGGACTACGCCGGCGTGCTGACCCGCCGGCTCCAGCGCGAGGTGCAGAAGGCCAAGGCGGGCGAGCCGGTGGAGCTGCGCGTGCTGAGCGGAACGCAGGTGCGCACGGTGCGAGTGACTCCGGTGAAGGAGTCCGGGTTGATGGGCTCGCTTGGTGACATGGGTGCGTGGCGCGCGTTCTCCGGCGACCGTCCAGTGCTCGGCCTTCAGGTCGCGGCGACGGGGAGCGTGCGCGACACACTCGGCGTGTTCGTGCAGGCGGTGACGAAGGATGGTCCGGCCGAGAAGGCCGGCATCATCGAAGGCGACCGGATCGCCGCGATCAACGGTGTGAGCCTGCGCGTGGCGCGCGAGGACGCGGAAGATCCGGTAGTGGGAAGGGCGCGCGTGGAGCGGATGCATCGCGAGCTCGCCAAGATCGAGGCCGGCCAGTCGGCCGATCTCACCGTGATCTCGGGTGGGCGCAGCCGCTCGGTGCGGGTGACGCCGGTGAAGGCCAGCGCGCTTCCGGGCTCGGACGTCGAACGGTTGGTGCTCCCGGGGCGCATGATCGAGCCTCGCCGCGTGCGTCCGCCTAGCGGACGATGAGGCTGAGCAGCACGCGGCTGGCCCTGGCTTCGTCGCGCAGTTGGGGCGCGAGCATCACGCGCACGGCGACTTCGCGCGCCGCCTCGGCGACGATCGAGTCGGTGACCGTTCGCGCCACCGTGTTGCTGTCGGTCGAAGGAGGGAAGTCGAAGGCGAAGGTGACCCCGGCGGACTCTCCGCGCGCCCGCGCAACGAGCGTTCGCCCCTTGGGGACGTGGACGCGGTAGGTGTGCGCCGCGCGCGCGACGGCCCGGAACATGATCGTCGCGGCGGGGCATGCCTTATCCAGCCTGACCCGTGCGTCGGGAAAATCCGCGAAGTCGATGGTGGCGATCTCCGCCTCGACGAACGTGTCCGGGAGTACGGTGCAGTCCGTCGCCGCCCTCAGCGGGCTTTGACGCAGCACAAGCTCGCGCCGGGAGTCCTCGGCCGGCGGACTGCCGCAGGCAAGGGTAAGCACGAGCGCCAGCGCGGACGTCCGCACGAGCACCGCGCCGCGGACCCATGCCGACGAGGCCGGGGACGTGAATCCCCGGCCTCGCCGTCCTGCCGAGAGGCGCAGGTTCATGGAGGAGTGGTGGAGTTGGCCGGTCCGCTGCCGCCCCACGTGTAGAGCACCTCGTTCTTGACGCCGAGCTCCTTGGCGGGCACCGGCATCTCGCGCGGCGTGCCGGCGAGGAGTCCCGCGGCGGAGCGCCGTCGATTGTAGAACGTGGATGCGCCGAGCGAGAGCAGCTCGATCTCGTTCTCGTAGTCGATGCGCTGGAGCAGCAACGCCGCGCCGTCGCCCGCCGCCGCCGCACTCAGCCCACCGCGTCCCACGCGGGTGTTGTTGATGAGCGTGGCGGCCATGCCAAGGTCACCGCCCGAGCGCGCGAGCGCTTCCGCGCGGATCAGGTCGTTCTGGATCTTCGGCACGAGGGGCACGGGTCCGTAGCCGGAGTAGATGCTGTTCACCGACTGCGTGCCGGACTCGTCGTAGCGGATGTGCCCGATGCTCGACTGATGATACTGGCCGCGCGTCGGGTTGAACGCCTCGTACGCCGACCATGCGAAGTCGGTGCCGGCCGACGCGGTGGTGGCGACGGTGCCGTAGTCGCCTTCCATGTCCACGGTGCCGAACGAGCCGTCGCCGAGGCGCCGGTCGGCCGAGGCGGGCTGTGGGTTGCCGCCGTCCGGATACGGCGTCGCCTGCGTTGCCGGGTCGAGGATGTTGGCCACGCGCGTGTGGACGCGGATGCCGAAGACGTCGTTGGTCCACGCCTGCATCTCGGGGCAGAACGCGTCGCACCCGTCGCCGACGAAGACGACGTCGCCGGAAAGGCCCGCGGCCGCCAGGGTCGCGACCTGCGCCCAGTCCACCGCGGCGTTCTCGGCGTCCGTGCGAGGCCAGTAGGCGAGGGTCATCGCGGCGAGGGTGTTGGCGAGTTCCGCGATGCGCGTGTTGGAGTAGGCGTTGCCGTTGGTCCACGCCGCCGGCGTGGTGAAGGCGGTGGCGGAGGCGAGCGTGGCGGCGCTCTGCAGCTTGGCGAGCGCGGCGTCACGGAGGGCGGCGCGGTCGACGTACTGCAGGTTGTTGAGGTCGGTCGACTCGTCGATCAGGTAGCCCTTGTCGTAGTTGATCGCGATCTGCCCGAGCGACGCCCCGAGCATGAGCTCGGCGATGGCCTCGGCGCGCTTGCCGGCGACGGGATCGTCGAACTCGACGCCGCTGCCGCGGATGGCGCGGAGGACGTCGGCGGCGGACGAGGCGGTGGAGTAGTAGCCCTCCCAGAAGTGCTCGATGCTCGTGCGCGCGGCCGCGGCCGGGTCGTTCTGCCACGCGCGCGAGTTGCGCGTGCCGTCACCGTCGACGGACGAGTAGAAGTTCATGTTGTAGTTGTTGAACGACGACGTGTGCGACTGCGCCTGCGTGGTGAGCGGGCCGACGGCCTCGAGCCCGTTGTAGGTGTTGAAGAAGGTGCGCAGCGTGCCGCCGGCGATCGCCTCGAGGGCGGCGGGGTTCGCGAGCGCGCGGGAGGAGTCGGGCGCGTTGGGGTTGGTGATGTCGAGCGTGTTGCAGGCGGTGACGACGAGGGTCGCCACGCAGACGCCGAGACGGCGCAGGGTGCGCATGGGAGGGACGCTCCGGATCGCGAGAAGGGAGTGAGAGCGCATCAGAACCCGACCTCCAGCATCGCGGTGATGGTGCGGAACACCGGATACGTGAAGTAGTCGACGCGGTAGCCGAACGGATTGCCGCCGCCGGGCCCGGAGACGTCGGGGTCGTAGCCGGAGTACTTCGTGGAGGTGAACAGGTTGCGGCCGACGATGCCGAGCCGGACGGTGCGGTTGGCGCCGATCGGCGTGCGCTCGACCCAGCGGGTGGGGATCTCGTAGTTGACGGCGAGCTCGCGCAGCCGCACGTACGAACCATCCTCCACGAAGTAGTCGGAGGGGTCGAAGTTGTTGTAGAAGGTCGAGTAGTAGGCGACCGTCTTCTTTTCGGCGTCGGGCTTGCCGCGCTGGTCGAACACGGGGTCGCGGAGGTCGAAGAACGGCCACTGGCGCGTGTAGTTGTAGATGTCGCCGCCCTTGACCCAGTTCACGACGGCGCTGACGCTCAGCCCCTTCCAGGTGGCCTGGGTGTTGAACGACATGTTGAAGTCGGGGTTCACGTCGCCGATCTGCGTGAGGGCGACGCCGCTCGCGTCGTACGCCTTCAGCGGCCGCTCGGCACCCGTCTGGAAGTCGTTCGCGACGACGTAGAAGCCCTCTTCGTTGCGCACATAATCCGCGGCGCTGCCGGTGAGCCGGCCGGAAGCGATGGTGGTCTGCAGTTGCTCGGGCGTGCGGATCCAGCGCGATCCATAGAGGACGCCGAACGTCTCGCCCTCCGCGATGCGGAAGATCCGCGTGTTCGCGTCGTTGGGGTCGGGCCCGATGAGGAACGGCGCGACGGCGAGCGCCTCGACCTTCTGCCGGGTGCGGTCCACGGCGACGTTGACGCGCCAGATGAACCCTGCGCGCTCGGCGACGACGGCGCCAAGCATCATCTCATGCGACTTGGCGCGCAGCGTGCCGGCGTTCGTCCACTGGTTCACGAAGCCGGTGACGGACGAGACCGGGACGTTGAGGATCTGGTCCGTGGTGCGCTTGTCCGAATAGCTGTACTCGAGCGAGAAGTTGTCCAGGAAGTTCACGTTGAACCCGTACTCGGCTTCCCGCGAGTAGGCGGGCCGGAGGTCGGGGTTGCCCTGCGTGACCTTGACGGGGTTGCCGCCGACGAGCGTGAACTGCTCGTACTGCGCGTCGTAGACGGGGCGGAGGCCGGCCGTGCCGACGGAGGCGCGCAGCTTCAGCTCGTCGGTCCCGGGGATGCGCAGGTCCTCGGTGAGGCGATACGCCACCGAGGCGCGGTGGTACCAGGCCGTGCGCTGGTCCTCGCCGAACAGCGACGACTGGTCGCGCCGCACGAGGCCATCGAGGATCAGCTTGTCCTTGATGTCGAAGGTGGTGATGGCGAAGACGTTGTTGTTGCGGATGTCCTGCGTGAACGAGCCCGGCGAGAGCGGGTTGGCCGGGTCACGCCGCGCGGCCGCGAACTCGGGCACGCGTGGCACGCTCAGCGCCGAGGCGGCCACGCTCAGGCGACGGTTCACCTGATCCTCATAGACCCAGGCGAGCTTGGTGGTGTTGATGAACCAGGGAAAGCTGCGCACGGCGGTGAGGCCGGCGCCGAGGTTGTACTGTCGCGAACTCGTCGAGGCCTGGAAGAGCGAGCCCTCACTCGGGTTGCCGGTCGAGTTGAGGAATCCGATCGGCGTGAACGACTTCACGAGGTCGTTGCCGCGATCGTAATTCGCGTTGCCCTCGGCGGTGAGCCAGGGCAACACCTTGTACCGCGCCTTCACCGAACCGGTGAAGCGGTCGCGCTCGTTGTCGTTGACCTGGTTGAAGGCGCTGTAGAGCGGGTTGGAGACGTTGCCGGTGCGCCCGGTCTGCCGCACGCGCGGGTCATAGCGGATGCCCTCGGGGCTCGTGGCCGTGAGGTCGACGTTGGGCTCGAGCATGCGCAGACCGAAGAAGACGTTGCCCTCGTCGGGCTGGTCGGCGACCGACCGGCCGAAGAAGGCACCCGTCTGGACGTCGAGCCTCTCGCTCAGCGCCACGTCCGCGTTGAGGCGGAAGTTCTGCCGGCTGAAGCCGTCGAGCAGGTTGAGGATGCCCTGGTCGTGCGTGTTCTGGAACGAGGCGCTGAGGTTGGTGTTCCCGCGCCGCTGCGCGACCGATATGTAGTTCGTGAAGAATTGTCCGGGCTTGTAGATCTGGCCGAGCTGGTCGAAGAGCTGAGGGTAGGCGTTGTCGGAGATGTTGTTCGCCTCGACGATGCGATTCCCACCGCCGTCGAGCACGAACTGGCCGCTGGCGTCCACCTCGAACGGATGCGAGGTGTTGTTGGCGACGCGCTTGCGGATGGTGCTCGTCCCGAACTCGTTGCGCAGGGTGATGGATGTCTGGCCCTCGGCCAGCGACGCACCGCGCTTGGTGAAGATCTGCACCACGCCGTTGGCGGCGTCGGAGCCGTAGAGCGAACTGGCGGCGGCGCCCTTGATGACCTCGACGCGCTCGATGTCCTCCGACGCGATGTCAGCCAGCGAGAGCCGGGTGATGGTGCCGTCGATGATGATGAGCGGGTCCTGGCGGCCGGTGAGCGACGTGGCGCCGCGCAGCCGGATGCTCGGCGCGGAGCCGGGGCTGCCGGAAGGCGTCGTGACGCTCACTCCCGCCACGCGGCCGTTGAGGCCGCCCAGCGGCGTGGTCGACGGCGCCTCCTTGAGCTGCGCCGCGTCCACCACACCCACGGAGAACGCGAGCTTGCGGGTGGAGGTGGCGTCGGAGGTGCCCGTGACGACCACTTGGTCCAGCGCGAGCACGTCGCGCGTGAGCAGGAAGTTCGACTCCGCGCGGCCGGCGGCGAGGGATACCGGCTGGCGCAGCGGCTTGTAGCCGATGGCGCGCGCCATCAGGACGACGGTCGCCTCCGGCGACGAGGTGAAGGCGAGGCGGTACCGCCCGTCCTCGTCCGTGATCGCCGCGCCGCCACCCAAGGCGGGAATCGAAACGGTCGCGCCTCCCAGCGGATTCCCCGCAGAAGTGACGCGACCGGTGATGATTGCCTGCTGGGCGCTTGTGGCGCTCGCGGACAGCAATAGCGTGAGTAACGCGATGCCGACCCGCCTGGAACGTTCCGCTGCAAGCCTACGCATGGAATGCACCTCGCTGGAGTGGGGGGCTCAGCGCGGCACACCACGGGAGTGGTTCCGCGTCGTCGCAACGGTGCAGATGCCGCTTCGGTTGCGCAAGACCGGTGCGGGGTGGGCCGCGGAGGAAGCGTGCGTCCTTGCGAACCGCGAGCGGCCGGTGCCAGTTAAGTAGGGACCATGGCGCATCACCGGATCGTCCTCGCCTGCGTGACCATGTTCGGCGCCTCGATGACGCCGTGGGCCGCGGCTGCCCAAGGGACGTCCCGGTTCCATGGCACCGTGGTGGACGCGGCCACGATGGCGCCGCTCGCCGGCGTGCGGATCGTCGTGCACTCGCGCGGCGACGCGGCGGTGATCACGGACTCAGCGGGGCGGTTCGACGTGCGCGGCCTGCCCCATGGAGTGCTGCGGTTCACGGTGGCGGCCCGGGGATTCCCGCGGTCGAACCTCGTGCTCGCATTCGCCGCGGGCGAGACGATCGAGCGCACGCTGGAGCTCGACTCTTCGCGCGTGGTGACGGACTCCACCGGTGTCCGGGCGCTGACGCCGGTGACGGTCGACGCCACCGCGACACCGGCGCGCTACGCGGACTTCGAGCGGCGACGGCGGAGCGGGCGCGGGCAGTACCTCACGCGTACGGACCTCGAGAAGGGCGGGTTCAATCGCCTGTCCGATGCGGTTCAGACCATGCGCGGCGTGCTCGTCGAGTGCGGCGGTGGCGGCGGTTGCTACATCCGGATGGCGCGCGCCCCGCGGGGGTGCCTGCCGGAATACTTCGTGGACGATCAACACAACGAGGTGTTCGGCCTCCAGACGCCTATCCGCGACATCGAGGGAATCGAGGTGTATCTCGGCGCGAGCGATGTGCCCGGTGAGTTCGCCGGGCGGAATGCCGGGTGCGGCGTGATCGTCATCTGGACCAAGTCGGGGCCGTCGCGCCCGTAGTCAACCGGACGCGACGACGCCGGCCCAGCTTCAGAATGACGTGCCGAGCAGCATGGCGTTGAGCACGAGCCGGTCGAGCGCCCTCCACCAGCCACGGAACATCGGGTCGCCGGCGAACATCACCAGGTTGCCGCGCCCCACCTTCTCCTGCGCGATGAAGGCGCTGCCGCGCAGCAGGCGTTCGCTGTTGCCGGGGAAGACGAACCCGCCACGCAGCAACGTGCCTGAGGTCGGGAAGACGGCGACGTTGCCTCCGTCCTTGGAGATGGTGTAGAAGCTGCTCCCGCTGACGAGCACGGGCGCGCGCTGCTTCTCGAGGCCGAGCGTGACCCAGTTCGTGAGGTCGAACGCGACGTCGAAGTGGCTCCCCGGGATGTCGGCGATGTCGTCCGCGCATGCGTTGGGGCTCGCCACCGTGCGCAGCGAGTCGATCGGCGCGGTGTCCGCGCGCGCCGCCTTCAGGTCCTTCTTCTCCTCGCAGACGATTCGGCGCACGGAGGTCATGCCGACGTCCTCGCGCGTGACCCAGCTGGTGGCGCCGCCGAAGGTGACGAGCGCGCCGCCGCCCTCGACCCAACGCTTGAGATTCTCGCCCTTGCCGAGCCGGCCGATGTTGCCGCTGGGGATGATGATGACGTTGAAGGCGGAGAGATCGCCGCCGAGCGCGTCGGACGAGATCGGCGTGAACTTGATGCCGTAGCGCTGCTCGAGGTTCCACCAAGTGGAGCCATAACTGGTCTGCGAGATCCCGGCCTCGCCGACGAGCGCGACCTTCGGCTCCTTGAGCGCGACGACGACGCCGGACCCGGTGCCGTACTGCGACGTCTCGGGGAAGGCGGTGTTCGCGCCGCGCACCTCGACGCCGGCCGCGCGCGCGAGCGAGTCGATGCGATTGCGGAGCGTGGCGTCGTTGCGCGAGACGCGCGCGACCCAGGTGCCGCGCGGCCAGTCGGTGGCGCCGGTCTGGATGGGTTCGGCGGCGATGCTCACGCGGTAGCCGCGCTGGAGGAGCTGCGCGGCGAGCTTGGCGGCGCCGTTGCGGTCGTTACGCCAGAGGAACGACGAGGTGGCGTCGCGGCCCTCGACGATGCCGCCGCTGATGGCGTGCGGGAGCACTTCCCCGTTGGTGCGGACGCCATTGGCGAGCGAGAGCGCGGTGCCGGCCACGGCCGGCGCGTCCTCGGTCCACCAGGCGTCGACGCCGAACGCGACCGGCAGCGCCCAGGCGGAGACATCATAGAACTCGTAGAACTCGGAATCGTTGGCGTTGCGCGAGCGGCTCTTGTTGCGCTCGAACTTGGCGAGCTGCGCCGCGGCGAACACGGAGTCGAGCACCGGGTCCGCCTCGAGCACGGCCTTGGCGACGCGGCCCTGCGGCTGCGACATGTCGACGATGTACGAGCCGGCGGGGAAGGTGCGCGAACGGACGCCGTCCTCGCTGTAGCTGCGCGCGCGGGCGCTGGTGAGCGGCGCGGTCGTGCGGGTGACCTCGACGCCGGCACGGAGCAGCGCGGCGGCGAGCTCGGCCGCGCGCGCGGGGTCGCTGCCCGGCACGAACACAACGCGCTTCATGGTGCCGGTGCGACCGTCGGTGATGGCGCTCGAGCGGAAGCGGGCGTAGTCGGCGACCATCTCGCGCGCGCGGCGCGCGGAGGTCTCGAAGGTGGAGATGGAGGCTTCGTAGTGCTTGGAGATGCCGTCCCGCAGCGAGAGGAGCGTGCCGTCCTCGCGCCGCTGCAGCAGGGCGGGGCCGCCGTCGGTCTCGTAGGTCGTGCCCATCGCGCCGTTGAGCGCCGGCCACGAGTCGTAGTAGCCGGGATAGTAGAGGTCGAACGCGTCGCGCACGAAGTAGAGCCAGCCGAACTTGTCGAACGCCTCGGCGTTGCCCTTGCCGATGGCCTCGCTCCACTTGTTGGGCCAGCCGGAGATGTTCTTGTTGACCGGCCGCGCGGCCGGCGCCATGTAGAAAGTCGAGGTGTAGCCGTGCAGGTCGACGGTCACCATCGGGTGCCAGCGCAGCATGCCGCCGACGATGGCCTGCACTTCCTTCTGCGTCATCGCCATCAGGTCGCGGTTCATGTCGAACCGGTAGTGGTTGAAGCGGCCGGAGATGGCCCAGGGCTGGCCGCGCTGCTGCTCGATGGCCTGCCGCTCGGGGCTGCCGACGGCGATGGAGTTGCTCCAGACGGAGAAGCGCTCGTGCCCGTCGGGATTGGAACTCGGGTTGATGACGACGATGGAGTTCTTCAGCAGCTCGAGGGTCGCCGGGTCGTCCGTCGCCGCGAAGTGGTAGAGCAGCTGCATCGAGGCCTCGAACCCCGGGACCTCGTCGCCGTGCACGGAGCCGGAGAACCAGACGACGGCGGGCGTGCGGGCGATCACCGCGTCGAGCTGCGCCTGCGTGGCGCCGCGCGGGTCGGCGATGCGGTCGAGGTCGGCGCGGATGGCGTCGAGCCGCGCGATGTTCTCGGGCGCCGAGACGACGTAGATGCGCATTGTGCGCCGCTCGCTCGTGACGCCGATCTCCTCCACCTTGACGCGATCGCCGGCGGCCTGCGCGATGGCGAGCAGCACGCGCTCCTGCTGGGCGTACTGCGTGTGCCAGCTGCCGACGTCATAGCCGAGGATCGACTCCGGGCGCGGCACAGCGCTCCGGTACGGGCCCTTGGAATAGAACGAGAAGGCGCGGTCGTCGCGGAGTGAGTCGGCGCCATGGTTCTGCGCGGCGAGCGTGCCTGTGGCGAAGGTTCCGAGCAGGGCGAGCAGGATCGTCAGTTTACGAAGCATCGGTGGCGGGAAGAGGGTCATTTGCTGCTTTGCCTGGCGGGCTATTGCGGCAACCGCTCACCACAGGGAACGGCGGAGAGCACAGAGGGCCACAGAGGGTCATACGTGTACTTGTGCGTGCGGCGTTGAAGCTGTGGCTTGGGCTCGGTCGTCGGCGTGGTGCTTGTGGCAGGTTGTTGGGGGTGACGAACGGGACCTGCCCGCAGTGGTGGCTCCAAGTTGTGAGCTGACGGAGGCGGCTCGCCACTCGGGCTGGTTGGAGTGGTCACTTGCAACTCGCAAAAGACGAGCGGTGCGCCCGTGCTCTCCGCCGTTCTCTGTGGTGAGCAGTCGCGGTTCGTCAGAACTCGATCTGAGTGCCCAGCTCGACCACACGGTTCGGCGGCAGCTGGAAGTACTCCGTCGCCGACCTCGCATTCCTCGACATCAACGCGAAGAGCTTCTTCCGCGCGATGTTCATCGAGAGCCCGCGCTTCTTCCACGGCCCGCGCCGCGGGATCAGTTGTTCGCGCCCGAGATAATAGCTCGTGTCGAGCGGGCGCGCGGCGATCCCGATGTCCCGGCACTTCTGCAGGACCTCCTTCACGTCCGCGGACTCCATGAACCCGTAGTGCGCGGTGACGCGGAAGAAGCTCTTCGCGTTGATGTCGAGGAATGCGAGGTCGGCGACGGAGTACTTCCAGCTGCCGCCGAACCGTGTGGTCGAGCTGGGCACGCAGATCGAGTTCTGACGAACCGCGACTGCTCACCACAGAGAACGGCGGAGAGCACAGAGGGCCACAGCGCAAGGCTTTTTTGGGGATGCCCCTCGACGTTCACTGGCAGATCGGCATGGGGCGCACCGCTCGTCTTTTGCGAGTTGCAAGTGAC
>DATLLD010000005.1:0-3218 GCA_035538035.1 Gemmatimonadaceae bacterium
TGCGTGATGACCTCGCGCGCGGAGTCGCTGCCGGCGCGGTGGCCCGCCCAGCGCGGCAGCGACCGGCGCTCGGCCCAGCGGCCGTTGCCGTCCATGATGACGGCGAGGTGGATCGGTAACGGTGCGATCATTCCCCACCCACGCGCCGGATCAGCGCTTCCATGTGCGAGATGTAACGCTCGAGCGCGCGACGGCCGGCGGCCGAGAGGCGGTACTCGGTGCGCGGGATGCGGCCGTCGAAGCCCTTGCGGCAGGTGACGTAGCCGGCCTCCTCGAGCTTGCGCGCGTGCACGGAGAGGTTGCCATCGGAGGTCTCGAGCATCGCCTTCAGCTCGTTGAAGGTGAGCACCTCGTTGACGGCGAGCGCGCTGACGATCGCCAGCCGGAGCCGCTCGTGGATGATGCGGTCGAGCGACATCGGCGTCGGGTCCGTGTCGTCGCCGGCGACGGCCTCGAGCGCGGCGCGCTTCTTCTTGGGCGCGGCCGGTCGTGGGGACTCCTTCTTCAGTGCATTGCTGCGCTTAGCCACCGTGCCTCCGGGCGATGATCACGCCGAAGATGATGTGAGTGATGCCGAAGCCGAGCGCGAGCATGAGGTCGCGCGGCGCGGGCAAGAGGAGGGTCGCCGTGCCGAGGGCGAGGAAGACGATGCCCATGAGCGGCACGGGCCTGACGGAGAACGCGCCGGCCGTGACGACGCCGACGCCATAGAGGAGGAGCCAGAGGCCGGGGATGATGGCGGCGGCGCCGTCGACCGCGCCGTTGCCGGCGCTTTTTTCCCAGACGGTGCCGAAATCGATCAGGGCGACGGTGAGCACCGCGCCGGCGGCGATGGCGGGCCAGAAGCCGAGGAGGAACTTGCGGGCCGGGAGCGGCAGCGGGGCGCGGGGGGCGCCCTTGACGCCGGCGCGACGGCCGATCTTGCGGAGCATGAGGACGACGGAGAGCAGCACGGCGGCGATGGCCTCGAAGACCCAGACGAGGAGCCACCGGCCATCGCTCGGCTGCTGCCGCGCAAGCGCGGCGGCCCCCAGCGCGGTCACGCCGATGATGACGAGTCCCCAACCGGGCACGTCGGTGAAGGAGGCGGCTCCCTCCATCGTGCGGCGGATGAAGGAGAGGTCCTGGATGGCGCGGTCGTGGAGACCGGGGGTCTGGTCGCGGACTGGTGCGGGCATGAACCGAATGTCGGGGTGACGGAGCGTTCTGTCAAGTACTTTGTACTACAAAGCCTCACCATGGTTCCCAAGTTGCCCGCGGGGCGCGGCGGGGCGAAGTTCGGTGTTCGTCACATCGAACATCCCGATGGAAATCGCACACCGGAGCATGCCATGTTCGTCCCCGCTCGTCGTTCGCCGCTCAAGCGAAGCACGCTCGCCGCACTGCCGCTCGCAGCACTGGCGCTGGCGCTGCCGTTCGCCGCGCCGGTCGCGGCCCAGCAGCCGACTGCTGCCAACCTGCCGTCCGCTTCGAGCTCGGCCGCGCCCGGCGCGCTGCGCCCGCTGGGGCTCGAGGACCTGCTGTCATGGAAGGGCATCCGCTTCCCCACGCTCTCCAACGACGGCCGGTGGATGGCGTACGTGCTCGCCCCCAACGAGGGTGATGCGGAGTTCATCGTGCGGGGCACGGCGGCCGGAGCGGCGGAGACGCGCGTCGCGATCGGCGAGGCGCCCTCGGGCTTCGGTGGCGGGGCGGCCATCGCCATCAGCGGGAACAACCGCTGGGCGGCGTACACGGTATACCCGAAGGCCGAGGATGCGCTGAAGGCGCGGCGCGACCGGCGCACACTGGCAACGAAGGTGGGCGTCATCGAGTTGGCCACCGGCGTCAAGCGCGAGTTCGACCGGGTGCGGAGCTTCCGGTTCGCGGGTGATGCGTCGAACGTGATCGCGCTGCAGCACATGCCGCCGGAGGCGGGCGCAGCGGGCGGCGGAGCGGGTGGTGGCGCGGCGGGCGGCGCGGGCGGCGCAACGGGTGGTGCGGGCGCCGCCGCGAGCGGTACGCTGGTCACGCTCGTCGATCTCTCCGGCGGCACGCCGGTGACGATCGCCGGCGTCGGCGAGTACGCGTTCGACGCCGCGGGCCGCTACCTCGCGTACACCATCGACCAGCGCGACCAGATGGGGAACGGCGTGCAGCTGCGCGAGATCGCGAGCGGCGTCGTGCGGGCGCTGGACGCCGAGAAGGCGAGCTATCGCCGGCTGACTTGGGCGGACACGGGCCATGCGCTCGCGGTGCTGCGCACCGCCGTCGACACGGCGACCAAGGACACGCTCGCCACGGTGCTCGGCTGGGCGCGGCTCTCCGCTGCGTCCCCCGTCACGGTCGCCATCAATGAGAAGAGCAGCGGCATCACCGGTGGACTGGTGGTGAGCGCGGACCGTGCGCCGCAGTGGAACGACGCGCAGGGCGCCATCTACTTTGGCTTGCGCGCGCCGCGGAAGTCGGTGCCGCGCTCCGAGGCGGCGCCGGTGAGTGGCGGTGCGGGCGCGCCCGCGCCGGGTGCCGGTGCGGGCGGGCAGGTCGCGCCGGCCAAGCAGGACGAGGAGACGCCGTCGCTGATCCTCTGGCACTGGAAGGACCCGCGGCTGCAGAGCCAGCAGCAGGTGCAGGAGAACGCGGACAAGTCGTTCAACTATCTCGCCGTCTGGCACCTCGCCGGAGCGGGTGCGCAGAAGGTCGTGCAGCTCGCGGACGACGATGTGCGCGCGGTGACGGTCGGCTACGGTGACCGCTGGGCGCTCGGCGCAGACTTCGCGCCCTACCAGCGGCAGGCGAGCGTGGATGGCCGTACCCTGCGCGACCTGTATGCGATAGACGCGCGCAGCGGCGAGCGCGCGCTGATCGCGAAGGGCATCCAGAATCCCGGCGGACAGTTCGGTGCTTTGATTTCCCCCGACGGCGCGCGAGCCGCGTGGTACGATGACGGCCACTGGAACGTGTACGAGTTCGCCTCGAAGACCTCGCGCCGCATCACCGACGGCATCGCGACGGCCTTCTGGGACGAAGAGGACGACCACAATGTCGTGAAGCCGCCGGCCGGCGCGCCGTTCGGCTGGTCGCGCGACTCGCGCCACGTGTTCCTGCGCGACGGCTGGGACATCTGGCGCGTGCCAGTTTCTTTGACGGGCGGCAACGCCGTCAACGTCACTGCAGACGGAAAGTCGCGGAAGGTGCGTTACCAGCAGCGCGTCGGTGCGAACCCGAAGGAGCGCGGC
>DATLLD010000006.1:0-8189 GCA_035538035.1 Gemmatimonadaceae bacterium
GTCGTCGGTTCGCTCTACGCGAGCGGCTATTCCGGCAACGAGATCGACTCATTGCTGCGGTCGATCCATCTCGAGACGATGATCCGCAGCTACCAGCCGCACGTCTCCCGCGCGCTCGACGGGTTCAAGCCGGTCGTCGTGTGGGAACGCATCGACAAACGGTGGATCGTGCAGGCCGGCGCCGTGCGCGAGGTGGAGGCCAACACCATCATCGCGCGGCTGTTGCTGCGCGGCAACTTGATAGCGCGCGGCGACTTCGACCGGTTGCCGATCCCGTTTCGCGCCATCGCCACCGACCTCGACACGCGCCGGCCCATCGCCCTCGCCGGCGGTGACCTCGCCGAAGCCGTGAGAGCGAGCTTCTCGCTCCCCGTCGTGCTGCGCCCGGTGCAGCGCGACACCCTCTGGCTCACCGACGGCGGCATCTCGTCGAACATCCCGGTGGGCGTCGCGCGCTCGCTCGGCGCCGAGCGGCTGATAGTGTCGACGCTGCCCTCGGCGAAGGCCGCCAAGGAGACGTTCGACAACCCGCTCTCCGTGTCGACCGTGATCTTCGAGTTCATCTGGAAGCAGGACTCGCTCGGGCTCGGCCCGGATGACGTGCACGTGGCGCAGCGGACCGAGGCGTTCAGCACCCTCAACTACGACTCGCTCACCATCGATTCGCTGGTGCGCACGGGACGCCGGACGGCGGACTCCGTGTTCGCGTCGGGCGTGTGCGCGCGGCCGCTCCGCCAGGCGAAGGCGACGCCCAATCTGCCCGTCGCCATCGGTCGCGCACGCATGGCGACGGAGGGCGTGCGCGACCGCGACTTGATCGTCCGCGACCTCGGCCTCGTGAACGGGATGACGCTGGACGTCGACGCCATCCGCCGCGGGCTCGCCCGCTTCTCGACGTCGGAGCGCTACAGCAGCGTCTGGCTCTCGCCCTCGGGCGACGGGCCGACGGTGGACTTCGACCTCGAGGTGAGCTCCGCACCCGAGCGATCGTTCGGGATCGGCCTCGCGTTCGACCATCTCATGAGCGGCCGCTTCTGGGCGGGGGGCGTGAACCGCGCGCTGATCGGCGACCTCGAGGGCGCGGGGATGTTCGCGGTGGGCACGTATCGCACCGACCTCCTGCTCGCGGTGCGGCGCAGCGCGCGCATCGGGCGCAACTATCGGCCCATCGGCGCGTCGCTCGAGGCCCTCTCCGAGGACGTCCGTCTCTACTCGGGCGCCGGCGAACTCCCACCGGCCAAGGCTGAGGAGATGTCGGTGGTGGCCGGGCTCCGGCCGTTGTACGAGAGCGGATGGACCTTCGAACTCGGCGCCGACTACAGGCTGTGGCGCGAACCGGCACTCGGCACGCGCGGCGCCGCCGGCGCACGCGGCGCGATCCGGCTGCGGCAGCCCGGCGGCCCCGCGCCCTCGGTCGACTTCGAGGCGATCGGCCTGACGCGCTGGCAGCGCGTGCGGATGGACATCGCGGCGTCGACCTTCGTGGACGCGGTGGAGATCAGGCCGCGACTGCGCGCCGGCTGGGGCTCGCGACTGCCCGTGCAGCACACCTTCACGCTCGGCGGCCTTGATGGCTTCGCGGGCATGCGCATGCTCGAACTCCGTGGCGACCAGGAGTTGTTCGGGTCGGTGCTGGTGCGGTGGCCGCTCTGGCGACAGCTCACCGGCCGCCTCGAGCCGATGGCGGGGTTGATCTCGACGGGCCCCGGCCTACTCCAGCGCCGCGGCGAGCTCGAAGGCGTGATCCTCGCCGGCCTTCGCATCGGCGTGGAACTGGCGAGCCCCGTGGGGCCGATCCGGCTGGAGCAGGGGTTCAACAACCAGAACCGTCGGCAGGCGTTGATACGGGTTGGGTACTGGTTCTGAGTCCTGGTCTGGTTGAAGGGCTGACCACAGGGGGCACAGGGAACGACGGGAGAAATGGGGGCTTCCGTGCAGGATCTTGCACGGAAGCCCCTTTCACATCAGTTGCGGTTCTCTGCAGTTGCCGTTCTCTGTGTCCCCCGTGCCCCCTGTGGTGAATCAGTTCGCAGGAAAACTCACTCGACGACGAACCGCTCCATCTCGACATACGGCACTTCCCTGAACCGCGGCAGCCGCGCGAGTTCGATCACGTGCTCGAGCCCGGACCGCTCATGGAACTCGATCCCATCGCGGTCGATGACCACCGTGTTCGGATAGGTCGCCGCCAGCCGCCTGAACTCGGCATCGATCAGCCGAAAGCGCCGCGCCATGAATTCGACTTCCTCATGCGGGCGGCGGCGGTGCAGGATGTGCTTCTCGATCGTGTCCGTGCTCGACGTCAGCACGATCGTGCGGTCGGGCTGCCACGCATCGCCCATCACCAGCACCTCGCGCAGCGCGTCGTGGTACTCGGCGGGATACTCGACGATGTGCGCCTCGAGCGTGATGCGCGCGCCCTCGATCATGATCACGCGCCCCGCACCATTGTGCTCGGCGGCGCTGCGGTAGTTCTCGTCGTAGAGCCGTGCGAAGTACGCCGTCACCCCG
Organism: Gemmatimonadaceae bacterium; assembly: GCA_035538035.1. Taxonomy (GTDB): domain Bacteria; phylum Gemmatimonadota; class Gemmatimonadetes; order Gemmatimonadales; family Gemmatimonadaceae; genus Pseudogemmatithrix. Next base: position 2,512 of record DATLLD010000006.1, read on the forward strand.
ACGGGATTCCGCCCCTCCTCGATGTCGCGCAGCACCCGTGAATCCCAGACGCCCTTCTCGCCCTCCCCATACGAACCGTCATGGTAGAGGTCTCCAAGCTGGCGCACGAGCGTGCTCTTCCCCACTCCGGGCCCACCGACGATGGCGACTCGCATGCCGACAATACTAAGCGAGAAGCAGGAACCACGTCGCCGTCGCATCGGTTCTGGAGGAACGAAGCGAGTGATTCTTGCCGAGGACCGAGTCATGCCCGTCAGGAAAGCGACGAAACAGAAACGCCGCAGTGCGAGACAGCCCAAGCCGCCGTTCCCCGCGCAGCACCAGCGTCGGCCAGGCATCGAGTCGCGGATGCGGCCGCGGCCGCTGTACGAGGCGCCGGAGTACAAGGGCTCCGGCAAGCTCGCCGGCAAGGTGGCGCTGATCACCGGCGGCGACTCGGGCATAGGGCGCGCGGTCGCGACGCTCTTCGCGCGCGAGGGTGCCGACGTCGCCATCGTGTACCTGCCGGTCGAGGCGCGCGACGCGATCGTGACCGCCAAGTCCATCGAGCGCGAGGGACGGCAATGCCTCCGCATTCCCGGTGACGTGCGCGGCGCGGCGTTCTGCGAACGCGCCGTCAAGCGCACCGTCCGCGAGTTCGGCCATCTCGACATCCTCGTCAACAACGCCGCCTACCAGCACCAGCAGCCGTCGATCGCGCGCATCAGCGACGCGCAGTGGGAGCGGACCTTCCGCACCAACATCACGGCGTACTTCCAGATGGCACGCGCCGCACTGCGCGTGATGAAGCGAGGCTCCGCCATCATCAACACCGGTTCGGTCACGGGGCTCGTCGGCTCCGGCCACCTGCTCGACTATTCGTCCACCAAGGGCGCCATCCACACGTTCACGAAGTCGCTCGCCGAGAACCTCGTGCCGAGCGGCATCCGCGTGAACTGCGTCGCGCCGGGGCCGGTGTGGACGCCGCTCAACGTAGCCGACAAGCCGGCCGGGAAAGCCGGGCGCCACGGCGCCGACGTGCCGATGCAGCGGCCCGCGCAGCCCGAGGAGATCGCACCGGCATTCGTCTTCTTCGCCTCGCCGGCGGACTCGAGCTACATCACCGGCGAGGTGCTCACGCTGCTTGGCGGCGAGATCACTTCGAGTTGACGTCCTGCCGCTGCGCGATCTTGCGGAACCGCTCGCGCTCCGCGGCAAGTTCCTCCTCGGTGGCCTCGTCGAGCGCGATCATCCTGTCCTCCGCGTTGGAGACGGCGCGGATGAGCTCGTCGATCTTGAGCTGCAGCGCCTCGGTGTCGCGGTTCTGCGTGGACTGCATCAGGAACACCATCAGGAAGGTCACGATGGTGGTGACGGTGTTCACGAAGATCTGCCACTGCTCGCTGTAGTCGAGGGCGGGCCCGGCGAGCGCCCAGCCCACGACCAGGAGCACGGCGGCGCCAAAGGCCACGGGCCGGCCGGCCAGCCGTGATGTCGCGCGCGCGAAACGCGTGAAGACCGCGTCCAGTCCCCGTGCGCCGTTCTTCCTGACACCGTTGTCCATGGTCGTCCGCTGCGTGGTCATCGAGGCGGCACCTCGTGCGTGGATGGGTGTAGTGCTGGAGACGGGCGCCCCCCGATGAACGAGACACGCGACCGCGCGTTCGGTTCCCTGCCGCACGCCGGAGAAAGGAATCGCGCCGTTCCTTCTCGCCCGTGGAGCCGCAGATGGCACGACCCACCTGGAGAGGCACGCTCAGCTTTGGTCTCGTCAACATCGGCGTGGAACTCCACACGATGGAGAAGAGCGAGCGCTTTGACCTCGACATGCTCGACAAGCGCGACATGGCACGCATCGGCTACCTCAAGATCAACAAGACCACGGGCGAGACGGTGTCGCCGAAGGACATCGTGAAGGGCTACCCCGTCGCCAAGAACAAGTACGTGCTGCTGACGGACGAGGACCTCAAGTCGGCGAATCCGAAGGCGACGCGCACCATCGACGTGACCGGGTTCGTCGAGACGGATTCGATAGGCCGGCTCTACTACTCGAAGCCCTACCTCGTGGGCCCCTCGCAGGGGAGCGGCAAGGCGTACCGCCTGCTCTACGACGTGCTCGAGAAGACGGGGCAGACCGCCCTCTCACGCCTCGTGCTCCACACCAAGGAGCACACCGCCGCCATCTACCCGCACGGCGACGCCCTCGTGCTGCAGCTCCTGCGGTTCGACCAGGACCTCAAGAGCGCCAAGGACGTCGACATCGAACTTCCCGAGGCCGGCAGCGTGCGCCCCGCGGAGTACGAGATGGCCGAGAAGCTGGTGGAGACGATGGCGACGAGCTGGGATCCGCGCGAGTACAAGGACAGCTACCGCGAAGACCTGATGAAGATGATCAACGCGCGGGCGAAGAAGGGCGGGAAGGAAGCGCAGGAACCGCCAAAGGCGGAGAAGGACGAGACGCCCGTGCTCGACCTCATGGCGGCGCTCAAGCGGAGCCTGACTGCAGAGGCTGGCGGGGGGCGCGCCGCGAAGGCCGGGAGCCGCAGCGTGCCGAAGAGCGCGGCCAAGACCAAGCGGCTGCGCCGGACGAAACGCGCACGGAGCGCGTGAGTGGCGACGCGCGCGAAGGCGAAGAAGCGGCGCCCTGCCGCCAAGAAGCGCTCGCTCACCGAGTACAAGCGCAAGCGCGATTTCGCCACGACCGCCGAGCCCGAGGCGAGGAGAGCGCCGCGGCGAAAGCAAGAACTCCCGATCTTCGTCGTGCAGCATCACAAGGCCTCGCACGATCACCACGACTTCCGCCTCGAGCACGACGGCGTGCTCCTGAGCTGGGCCGTGCCCAAGCACGTGAGCACCGACCCCACCGTGAAGCGCCTCGCCGTGCAGGTCGAGGACCATCCGCTCGATTACGCCACCTTCCAGGGCTCGATCCCCGAGGGGGAGTACGGCGCCGGCACCGTGAAGACCTGGGACATCGGCACCTATGAGCCCGAGGGCGACTTCGCCGAGGGACTCGAGAAGGGCAAGCTCTCGTTCGTCCTGCACGGCAAGAAGCTGAAGGGCGACTGGACGCTCGTGCGCATGCAGCCGCGGCCGGGAGAGCGCCCCGGAAAGCCGCAGTGGCTGCTGATGCGGCACCACCTGACGAAGTGACTCGTGCGCACACCGGTCGCGTCGGCGCCGCGCGGATTCGTGTCGCCGCAGCTCGCGACCGCGGTCAAGTTGCCGCCCGACGATGACGGGTGGGTGTTCGAGCTCAAGTACGACGGCTATCGGCTACAGGCCGCGATCAAGGGTGCGAAGGCCGCGCTTCTGACGCGCCGGGGGCTCGACTGGTCGCATCGCTTTCCCGAGGTCGCCAATGCGGCCGCGACACTCGCCGCCAAGGCGAAGATCAAGGCCGCGATCATCGACGGCGAGGTCGTGGTGCTCGACCGCAACGGGCGGTCGTCGTTCCGGCTGCTGCAGAAGTACATGGAGCACGGGAGCCGGGCGCCGATGGTGTTCTTCGTGTTCGATCTCCTCTCGCTCGACGGCAAGGACCTCCGCGCGCAACCGCTCTCCGAGCGCCGCGCCGCGCTGCAACGCCTGCTCCGCACGGCGCGGCTCGGCAAGGATCCTATCATCAGGCTGAGCGAGATCCTCCCCGGCCGCGGTGCGCGCCTCATCAGCGCCGTCTGCAAGTCGGGGTTCGAGGGCGTCATCGGCAAGCGCATGGACGCGTCCTACCAGACGGGACGATCGCGCACCTGGGTGAAGGTGAAGTGCGAGCAGCGGCAGGAACTCGTGGTCGTCGGCTACACGCAGCCGCGCGGCTCACGCGAGGGCATCGGCGCACTGTTGCTCGCCGTGCACGAGGCCGCGGGAAGTTCGGCGCTGCGCTACGCCGGCGCGGTGGGCACCGGCTTCTCCAACCAACTGCTGCGCGATCTGCGCGACGTGCTCGAGAAGAAGCGCCTCAAGCGACCGCCATTCCCCGGCGGGCAGCTGCCGCGCCTCGCCCCGCGCGACGCGCGCTGGGTGAAGCCGGAGCTTCTCGCCGAGGTGTCGTTCACCGAGTGGACCGCCGACGGACAGTTGCGGCATCCATCGTTCCAGGGGATGCGCGAGGACAAGGAAGCGCGCGACATCACACAGGAGGCACCGATGGACGCTTCTCCCGCCGGCATCACCATCTCGAACCCCGGCCGCGTGGTCTACCCCGACGCCGGCATCACCAAGATCGAGGTCGCCCGGCACTTCGAGCGCGTGGCGCGCCTGATGCTGCCGCACGTCGCCGGCCGGCCGCTCTCGTTCGTGCGGTGCCCCGAGGGACTGGCCAAGGAGTGCTTCTTCCAGAAGCACATGGGCAAGGGACTCGGTGACGCGGTGGAACAGGTGCGCATCGAGAGCAAGGACGGCACGGCCAAGGATTACGCGGTGGTGCACGACGCCGCCGGACTCGTCTCGCTGGTACAGTTCGGCATACTGGAGATCCACCTCTGGGGATGCCGCGCCGACCAAGTCGAGCAGCCGGACCGCGTGGTCTTCGACCTCGATCCCGACCCGAGCGTGGACTGGGACACGACGGTCGAAGCCGCGCAGCTGATCCGCAAGCGCCTCGCGAAGGCCGGGCTCAAGAGCTGGCCCAAGACGACCGGCGGCAAGGGCGTGCACGTGGTGGTGCCCGTGGATCGCAGCGCGAAGCAGGGCTGGGACGAGGTGCGCGACTTTGCGCGCGGCTTCGTCGAGGAACTCGCCGCCGAGTACCCCGAGGACTTCGTGAGCGGCGCGTCGAAGGCGCAGCGCAAGGGACGCATCTTCGTCGACTGGCTCCGCAACGGACGCGGCGCGACGTGGATCGCACCGTGGTCCACGCGAGCGCGCGAGGGCGCGCCGGTCTCGGTCCCCGTGTCCTGGGCGACGCTTGCGGAGCTTGACGAACCGGCGACGCACACCGTGGCCACGCTGCGCGATGCTTCGCTCGGTCGCGACCCGTGGGCTACGATGCTCACGACCAAGCAGAAGCTGCCGCGCGGCTGAGTCAGTCGTTCAGCACGAACGTCACCTTCATCAGCACGCGGTACTCCGAGATCTTCCCCTTCTCGATCACGACCTGCTGACTCTTGATCCAGGCGCCGGACACGTTGCGCAGCGTCTTCTCCGCGCGCGCGATGCCGGCGTCGACTGCATCCTCGAAGCTCTTCGTGGACGAGGCCTGGATCTCGGTGATCTTTGCGACGGACATCGGGACGCTCCGGAGAAGGGTAAGAAGTCTCTTACCCCGCGCCGCGCGGTCCGCGCCACTCGCCATGTCGCCGCGTCACCGCGGACTTCGATCGCTCACCGCTGCGCCGCCGCCGCACTCACCGGCTTCAACTTCCGCTCGAAGTACTCCGCCGTTGCCGCGTTCACGCGCATCTGGTTCGCGAACCGCATCCAGTGGTGCGTGTCGTCGGGGATCGTGATCTCCTCGAACTCCACGCCCTGCTTTCGCAGGCGCTGGATCAGGTCCACGGTCTGGCCGAAGCGCACGTTGCGGTCGTCGTCCGCATGGATCAGGAGCACCGGCGACGTCCACGTCTGCACGGCGGACACGGGTGACGACTGCCACGCCACGTCCGCCGCCTGCTGCAGCTCCGCGGCAGTACGCTCATAGCGCCACGTCCCCGCCCCGAACCGGCTCCCGCCGTCGGACGTGAAGTCATGCACGCCGTGGA
>DATLLD010000007.1:0-11067 GCA_035538035.1 Gemmatimonadaceae bacterium
GGCGCCCTCGTCGACGCCCGCGAGCAGCGTTCGCAGGGAGCGCGTCATCTCGCGGAACGACTCGGCGAGGTCGCCCAGCTCGTCGCCGCTGTGGTGCGCGACCTCGACGGAGAGGTCGCCGTCCGCGAGACGCGCGCTGGCCTCCTCGATGCGCCGCACCGGCCGGATCAGAATGCGGTTGAGCACCAGAGGGATGGCGGCGAGCACGAGGAGCAGCACGCCGAGCCCGGCCAGTGCCATGGTTCGACGGATCCTGATGGCGGCATGCTGCCGCGCCACGCCACGTTCCACCTCGCGCTGCAGGTCGGCGACGATGCCGTCGATCAGGTCGGTCGGGGCACGGTCCTGCCCGCGGACGAGGCGGTCCACCGCCCGGAAGTCCGATCCTCCCGATGCCTCGAACTGCGCGAACGCCCGTTCATACGCGACGTCGATGGAACGGAAGCTCTCCTGGAACCCGATGATCCGCTCGCGTACCTCCGCCGACGTGGCGGCGGCGCCGAGCGTGTCGGCGAGGGCGAGCACCCGCGCGCGGTCGGCGAGGAACTGCGCGCGGTACTTCGATCGGTCCGCCGCCACCTCGCCACGGAGCAGGATGTTCTTCCATTCCTGCACCTGCTTCTTGAATGTCACTTGCATCTCGAGCGCGCGCCGCTGCTGGCGCACCTCGCCGTCGAGGATCGCGACGTAATCCGTGTCCAGGCGAAAGAGCGACGACAGCAGGAAGATCGACAGCGCTGCGGAGAACACGATGCCGCTGCCAAGCGCGAGGTTCAGCTTGGCGGCGATGGTGAGTCGTTCGAGGGCTTTCACGGGATCGGACGAAGGAGATCGGTCGGGAATCCGAATCCTGTCCTGGTGCCGTCGCCCACTCGTCGCAGCGGCGTAAAGGGCGCGTCACGGTCGCGCGTGGCATGCTACTTCAACTACTTCAACACAGGGGGCAGAGGGAACGACAACAGAAGAAAGAGTAAACGGCGTGGTGCGACCCGATTGCTCGGTGTTCTGCTCCCTGTGTTCTCGGTGTTCTCGGTGTTCTCGGTGGTGCGCTGTTGCCGTGAAAGCCTGCGGTGAGCTGAATCCCGCACACGCTACACCGCCGCGCGGATCTCCACGAGGTTGTCGTAGAACACCGGGCCGCCACCCATGTCCGTGAGCTTCTGGCTCGTGGTCGTGTTCACGTTGACACCGTCCTTCGACAGCTTGGCCCACCAGACGCCCGGCGCCCAGGCGACGCCCTCGCGGATCCCCTCGCGGATCCGTGCCGTCGCGCGGAAGTGCCCGCGGTCGTTCTCCACCACCACCGGCGCCCCGTCCGTGAGCCCGCGCCGCTCCGCGTCACCCGGGTGCAGCGACACTTCCGGCTCGCGCGCCGCGCGCGTCAGCGGCCCCACGTTCACGAACGTCGAGTTGAGGAACTGGTGCGCCGGCGACGAGATCAGCGTGATGGGGAATCGTGCCGCGAGCGCCGGCACGTTCTCCGGGAACTCGTGCGGCGCCGTGAACGACGGCAGGGGATCGAGGCCCATCTCCTTCATGCGCGCCGAGTAGAACTCGCACTTGCCGCTCGGCGTCAGGAACCGGCCCTCGGCGAACGGCGCGAAGGGGCGCGGCAGGTTGAGCCGCGCCCAGCCGTGCTCCCTGAGAGTCTCCCAGCCGACGGTGCTCATGCGCGGGTCGCCCGAACCCAGTGCCTGCTTCACGAGCGTCACGTCGTCGTCCTTCAGCATCGGGTGGTCGAGCCCCATGCGCGCGGCCAGCCGCCGGAAGATCTCGGTGTTCGGCAGCGCCTCGCCGATTGGCTCGATGGCGGGCTTGTTGAGCGTGGCGTAAAGGTGTCCGTAGGAGAAGTGCACGTCCCAGTGCTCGAGCTGCGTCGTCGCGGGGAGCACCCAGTCGGCGTAGTCGCAGGTATCCGTGCGGAAGTGCTCGAGCACCACGGTGAACAGGTCGTCGCGCTTGAGGCCGCGCGTGACCGAGTGATGGTCGGGCGCGATGGCGCCGGGGTTCGAGTTGTAGACGACTAGCGCGCGCACCGGCGGCCCGCCGACTCCGGCGTCCGGCTTCTCGAGTGCCTCGCCAAGGAGCGCCATGTTGATGGTGCGCGTGCCGGCCGGGGAGAGGTCCTCGCGCTGCAGCGTCTTCTTGTCGAAGGCGAAGTTGGCGCTCGACGAGAGTTGCACGCCTCCGCCCGGCCGCCTCCAATGCCCGCTGACCGCAGGCAAGCAGGCGATGGTGCGCACCGCCATCGCCCCGCCGCCGTGGCGCTGGAGACCGTAGTTGATGCGAATGAACGCGGCGCTCGCCGCGGCGTACTGCCGCGCGAGGGTCGTGATGCGCTCGGCCGGGATGCCCGTGATCTGCGCGACGCGGTCCGGCGGATACTCCTTCACCCGCTCGGCGAGCTGGTCGGCGCCGAGGGTATGCCGGGCGAGATAATCGTCGTCCTGCAGGCCCTCGGCGAACATCACGTGCATCAGCCCCAGTGCCAGCGCGGCATCGGTGCCCGGGCGGATGCCGATCCACTCGTCACACTGCTCGGCGGTGCGCGTCCTGATGGGGTCGATGCAGATGACCGGCGCGCCCTTGGCCCGTGCCTCCAGCACCTTCGGCCAGAGGTGCGGGTTGGATGTCAGCGTGTTCGTCCCCCAGAGGAGGACGAGATCGCTGTTGGGCACCTCCTCCGCGTCGGCGCCCACGCTCGCGCCGACCGTCATCCGCATGCCCATCATCCCCGCGGTCGCGCAGATGGTGCGGTCGAGCTTGGAGGCGCCGAGCAGGTGGAAGAAGCGGCGATCCATCGACTCGCCCTGCAGGTAGCCCATGGTGCCGGCGTACGAGTAGGGGAGGATCGCCTGTGGTCCGTCGCTCGAGCGGGCGATCTCGTTCAGGCGCTCGGCGATGGCGTCGAGCGCCTCGTCCCAGCTGGCCTGGACGAACTGCCCGGCGCCCTTGGGGCCGACGCGGCGGAGCGGTGTCAGCACCCGGTCCGGGTGGTACGTCCGCTCGAGGTACCGGTTCACCTTGGTGCAGAGGAATCCCTGCGTGAACGGGTGCTCGGGGTCGCCCTGGATGCGCGTCGCGCGGCCGCCCTCCACGGTAATGAGCGTGGCGCAGGTGTCCGGGCAGTCATGGGGGCAGGCGCCCCGGACGACGGTGGGCTGCGGCTGGGACGCGGCGGCGAGCGAACTCATGGGTGGAGCCCCGGGGGAGGGGAAAAGAGGCTTCGTGAAGCTATAAGGTGAGGGCCGCAACCCCAAGCCGTTACCGGTCAACGGCTTGGGAGTCAAAAAGGGGCGAGGGGGGGACTTGCACCCCCCGCTATCATTATTCCGCGCGCCGACCGGGACGAATAACTCGCCCTATCGGCCGCCCCCACTCAGGAGAATCGTTCAGATGAAGCGCCTCGCCGTTGTTGCGTCCGTCCTGCTGTTCGCTGCTTGCTCGCCCAAGGCCGAAGAGGCCGCGCCGGCCGAAACTGCTGCTCCGGCCGCCGCCGTCGACACGACCGTGACGGATTCGACCAAGACGGATTCGACCAAGACGGATTCGACGCACACGGATTCGGCCGCGCACTAAGCTGCAGCGGCTTTTTTTGTGAGCGGAAGGGCGCACGGCGATGCCGTGCGCCCTTCGTGTTTCTGCGGGCGCCGCAAAATCGCAGGAACCCGCCGCGGGAAGGGCTGCGTTCATGGGCTACCCTCCAGACATGGGAGAAAACCCATCATGATGCGACTTATGATCCTGGCGTCCGCCGTGCTGCTGGTCGCCTGCGACAGCCGGCCCGACGAGACGTATGACAACTCGCGGTTCGGCACGCGGACCGCTCCTGCGGTCACCGACACTGGAATGGCGCGCCAAAACGAGATGATGAACGACAGCGTGCGGATGCGGATGCGCGCAGACTCCCTGCGTCGCGACTCGCTGCGCGCCGACTCGTTGCGCCGCGGCGTGCGTGACACGCTCGGCGGCAGGATTCCGCCCGAGTGAGGCGGCGGCCCTTCAGGACTACTTGTAGCTGATCTCGGCGCAGCGCGCGCGAATCTCGCGTCCGTCGGCGAGTACCGTCACCTCGTCGCCGGGCGCGACTTCGCGTCGCAGCATCGCGATCGCCAGCGGCCCGCGCTGCGGCGAGACGACGCTCGAGCGCACGGTGCCGACCTCCCTTCCCGTCGCGTCCCGCACAGCGGAGCCCGTGGCGAGCGGCTCGGCAGCGGTGAGCCATCGCAGGTGCCGGTTCACGTGCCCGCGGAAGTGGATGCGCGCCACGACTTCCTGGCCCGTGTAGCATCCCTTGTTGAAGGAGATGGCGCCGAGCGCGTCGAGGTTCGCCTCCTGCGGGATCGTCTCGTCGTCCATCTCGACGCCCCACTGCGGCATGCCGGCCTCCACGCGCGCGACGGTCGTGACGGTCGCGTCCGCGCGGGCGATGCCCGCCGCCGTGAGCGCGTCATCGAGTCGCGCGATGCGGCCCGCCGCGGCGATGCAGTCGTAGCCCGGCACGCCGAGGTCGGTGGAGTGCATCACCAGCACCGCATCATCGGAGGAGCCGATGGTGAGTGAACCCATCGGCGGCAGTTCCGCGAGCGACTCGGCGGCAGCCCCGAGCAGCGGCGCGAGGAGTCGCGCGGCATCTGGCCCGTAGACGCCGACGCAGCCCGTGGCGGCGGTCAGTTCGGTGTGTCGCGCGAGACGCGGATTCACGAACTTGCGGATCATCGCGACGAATCCGGCGCCCGCGGCCGCGTCGGCATCGACGAGCAGGTCGTCGCCGCGGTCGAGTACGCGCACCAGCGCTATCACGCGCCCCTTGGGCGTCAGCGCGGCTGCCCGCTGCCCCGCGCCCTTCGTGAGTGACGCGACGTCGTTGGTGAGCAGTCCGCCGAGCGCTTCCTTCGCCTTGTCGCCGGTGAAGCTCATCCGCATGCGCGCCGAGCGATCGACGACGGCGGCGTGGTCCTGCAGCGCGCGGTACGCGCGCGTCTGCACGACGTCGAGGGTGCTCGTCGTCGCGACGTTTCCCGGGGTTCCGCTGTCCGCCTGATCCGTGGAACTCATCGCTGCCTCCCCATGCGCGGGCCGCCGATCAGCTCTCGCACGCGCGCCGGCGTGAGGTGAGCCAGGGTCTCGATCCACGCGTCGGCCTCGACCGCCTCGTGCGCCGGCATGGGGCCCACCGCGACGCTGGGAATGCCGGCCGCGCGCGCGGCATGCACGCCGACCACCGTGTCCTCGATCGCCAGGGCGTGCAACTGCTGGCCCGGGAAGAGTTGTCCGATCCGCTCCAGCGCCGCGAGGTAGGGCGCGGCCGATGGCTTGGCCGGGCTCGCGTCCTCGAGAGCGATCACCGGGCGGAACATGCCCTCGAGCCCGGAGAGGCCGAGGATGAACTCCACCTCACGACGAGAGGCTCGGGTGACGATGGCGCAGCGGGCCATGCCGCTCAGCTGCTCGAGCGCCGCGCGCACGCCCGGCTGCAGGTTGAGTCCCTTGCCCGCACGTTCGGCGAATGCGCGCTCCGCGCGCAGCCGCGTCAGCTCGACGGCGGTACCGTCCTCGGGCGCGCCGCCAGCGCGACGGATGCGGCGCACGGCCTCCTCTGTCGGCACGCCGACGGCGTGTCGCGCAAGCGAAGGCGTGAGTTCGATGCCGTCCTCCGCCAGCGCCGTGGCGAGCGCGACTTCACGGAGCGCGGCCGTGTCGGCCAGCACTCCTTCGAACTCGAACAGCAGCACGGGGACGTCCATACTCGAATGCTAACGGGCGGGCCGCGCGGGGCGAAGGTTCAGCAGTTCGACCGGGTGGCGCGCGGTCACCTTGCTGCCGGACAGGATCAGCCCGCCTCCGATCTGCATCAGGCAACCGGGGTTCGCCGTCGCCACCACCTCGCAGCCTGATTCGGCGATGCGCACGAGCTTTGGGGCGAGCACCGACGCGGAGACCGTCGGCTGCACGAGCGTGAAGATGCCGGCACTGCCGCAACACTGGTCGCTGTCCACGAGCGGCACGAGCGTGAGTCCCGGGATGGACTGCAGCACGGCCAACGGTGGCGCAGTGACCCGCTGCGCGTGCTGCAGGTGGCACGGCGCGTCCCATGCCACAAGCAGCGGTCGCGCGACTTCGTCGCTCTCGTCGCTCCCGACAACCACAGCCAGCAGCTCGTGCACGTCCTTCACCCGCGCGGCGAACGCGGCCGCGCGCGGCGCCCAGTCCGCGTCGTCGGCGAGCAGGTGCCCGTAATCCTTGCACATGGACCCGCAGCCGGCCGAGTTCATGACGACCGTCTCGGCGCCGGAACGCTCGAACGCCACGATGTTGGCGCGAGCGAGCTCCCGCGCCGCCTCCGCGTCGCCGGCATGCGCGTGGAGCGCGCCGCAGCAGCGTTGTCCCGGAGCGTCGCGTAGCTGCCAACCATTGGCTTCGAGCGCCCGCTCCGTCGCACGATTGACCGGCGCGAGGAGACCTTCCATCACGCAGCCTGTGAGCAACGCCGCGGAGCCGCGCGTTGGCGGCGGGCGGCCCGGATCCCGGGGCTCGCGAGGTTGGTTCGAAGCGCCAGGACGCGCGATGCCCGGCCGCGCGCCAGCCGGTCGCGCGGTCGCTGCCAGCATCGCCGCCGGCATGGCCAGCCCCTGGGGCAGCACTCGCGCTCCGAGCCGCGCCAAGCCCAGTCCACGCGCCAATCGCGCCAGCGCGAGCGCGGGCCGCAGCAGCCATTCCCGCGCGAACACCGCCAGCACGAACCGCGCGCGCAGCGGCAGCGGACGCCGCGCGGCCAGCGTCTCGCGCGTTGCCTCGAGCAGCGCGCCATACGGCACGCCGCTCGGGCACGCGGTCTCGCAGCCTCGGCAGCCGAGGCACTGGTCGATATGCTGGAGCGCCTCGTCGGTCAGCGAGAGGCGGCCGTCGAGCAGCGCACCCATCAGCACGAGTCGTCCGCGCGGCGAGTCGTTCTCGTCCTCGAGCGCGAGGTACGTGGGGCACGCGGGAAGGCAGAAGCCGCAGTGGACGCACGCGTCGAGTCCGGCGCGGGCGCGATCGAGCGGCGTGCCGGGGATCGCCGACGTCATGAGCCCACCCTTCCGCCGAGCAGGCCGGGGTTCAGCACGCCTGCGGGATCGAATCGGTTCTTGAGGCGCATCGAGAGATCGTCCCACTTCCATCGTTCGAGTCGCGGTGCCGGTGCGAGTCTCTTGTCGCGCCGCGCTGCATGCCACGCTCCCTCGCCGGTCGCAGTGCACTCACCCAACTCACGGAGGCGGCGTGTCGCCTCGTCGACGAACGCGCGGTTCCCGCCGAATCGCACGAGCCACTCGCCAGCGGCCACGCGCACGCAGCCGAGGGGCGCGTACGGGCCGCGCGCGAACTCTGCCACGGCCTCGTCCCGCTCCGCGCTCCGCAGCGTGAACGACTCGTCGACGACGGGGCGCGCGCGGAGCCGCAGGTTCACCGCGGTGATGGCGGCGAGCGTGCCCCATTGGCCGGTCATCAGGCGCGTGAGATCGAAGCCGGCGACGTTCTTCACCACGCGTCCGCCGGCACGCAGCGTCCGCCCGGCGCCATCCACGCACTCGAGGCCGATCACCAAGTCGCGCGGCCGTCCGAGCGCGGCGGCGGCCGGGCCGGCGGTTCCCGTGGCCACCGTCGCGCCGACGGTGCCGTTGTCGTCGCCCCAGGCCAGCAACGGACACCACTGCCCATGGGCGCGCGTCACTTCGTCGAGCTCGCCAAGCGTCATCGCGGCACCGACGCTGATCGTCAGGTCGTCGGGCGTGTACTCGTGCACGCCGCCGAGCGCGCCGAGGTCGAGCGTAAGGGAGGCGTCGACGGGGCCGCCCGCCTCCATCCAGCTGCCGCCGCCGCGGATCCGCACGCCTTTTTCTTTGCCGGCGGCGGATGCGTCACGCATCACTGCCGCGACTTCATCGACGCTCTTGGCGCGGACTTCCAGCGCACTCATCGCACCACCCCGTGCCATTCCATGCATGCGTGCACCGGCACCGATTTCCCCGGGTTCGCGCGGCGACGCGGGTCGAACGACTCGCGCAGTCCACACATCGCGTCGAGCGTCGCCGGGGTGAACAGCCGGTCCATGTAGCGCAACTTGTCGAGCCCAACGCCGTGCTCGCCGGTGATCGTGCCGCCCGCGTCGATGCAGCGCTGCATGATCTCCTCCATCGCCGCGTGCACGCGCGCCGACTCGTCGGGATCATCAGCGTGGTACGGGATGTTCGGGTGCAGGTTGCCGTCGCCGGCGTGAAAGACGTTGCAGACGCGCACGCCGTGCCGCGTGCCGATGGCCTGGATCTCCTCGAGCAACGGGGCCAGCTGCGTGCGCGGCACCACGGCGTCCTGCACCACCAAGTGCGACGCCATGCGTCCCATCGCGCCGAACGCCTTCTTGCGGCCCTGCCACAGGCGCACGCGCTCGGCCACGTCTCGCGCCACGCGCACGCCGCGGGCGCCCCGCTCGCGGCAGATGCGTTCCACCGCCGCCGCGTCGTCCTCGAGGCCGGCGGCCGCGCCATCGACCTCAATCAACAACACCGCTGCGGCATCCATGGGATATCCCGCCGCGTAGACGCTTCGCTCCACCGCCTCGATCGTCGCCTGGTCCATCAGTTCGAGCGCGGCGGGCACGATCCCCGTCGCGATGATCGCCGACGTCGTCTCGGCCGCGCCGCGCACGCTCGTGAAGTCGGCGAGCAGCGTGATCACGCGCTCGGGGTCGGGCGTCAGGCGCACCGTCACGTCCATTGCCACGCCGAAGCAGCCCTCGCTGCCGGTGAAGGCGCCGAGAAGGTCATAGCCCGGGGCGTCGGCGTCATCGCCACGGTCGAGCGTGACGACCTCGCCCTCGGGCAGCACGACGGTGGCGCTCAGTACGTGGTTGAGCGTGACGCCGTATTTGAGGCAGTGCGGCCCGCCGGCGTTCTCGGCCACGTTGCCGCCGATCGTGCACGCCGTCTGCGACGAAGGGTCGGGCGCATAGTGCAGCCCGAACGCCGCCGCCTCGCGCGAGAGCGTCGCGTTCACGACGCCGGGCTCGACGGTCGCGGTGCGCGCCGCCGGGTCGATGCCGAGGATGCGCTTGAGGCGATGCAGGCCGAGCAGCACGATGCCGTCCGCGAGCGCGCCGCCCGAGAGTCCGGTGCCCGCCCCGCGCGCCACGAAGGGACCGCCATCGGCCGCGAGGGCACGCACGACGGCGACGAGTTCCTCGCGCGTGCCGGGGAACACGGCCAGCGAGGGCTGTCGCCGGTACCCGGGCAACCCGTCGGCCTCGTACGCCATCAACGACGGCGCGCGCGTGATCACGTGGCGACCGATGATGCCGGTGAGCGTTGCTGCGATGGTCACGCCCGGAAGCTATGAAGGGGACCCGGACGCGCCAGCCGTCCGAATCCCCCTCAGTGTCGCCGCGCATTCACGGGACGTGCGACGACGGCTACCGGTGTCGCTGCTTCAGGTGATCGCCCAGAAGCCCGCGAGCGAGCGGCCTTCCGGCGAGGTGCGCAGCTTGTCGAACGCGCGCTCGCGGATCTGCCGGATGCGCTCGCGCGTCACGCCCATCAGCGCGCCGATCTTCTCGAGCGTCATCGCCTCGGCGCCCTCGTCGAGCCCGTAGTACAGGTTCAAGATCTTCCGCTCGCGCGGCGTGAGGTACTGCCGGAAGACCTTGCTGATGGTCTCCTTCATCAGCTTGAAATCGGTGCGTTCCTCGATCTCGATGCCGTCACCACCGGCGAAGCGCTCGCCGAGCGTGCAGGCTTCGCGGTCGGAACGATCGATCGGCGCATCGAGCGAGAGCTCGGTGGACGACATCTGCTTGGAGGCGCGGACCTGCTCGGGGGTCTCCTCGAGGAGCCGGCCGATCTCCTGGTCCGTCGGGTCGCGCTTGAGCACCTGAGCCAGCACCGTCTCGGCGCGGGAGAGGCGGATGAGCTGCGAGTTCTGGTTGAGCGGGATGCGCACCGAGCGCGTCTGCTCGGCGAGCGCCTTGAGGACCGCTTGGCGCACCCACCACACGGCGTACGAAATGAACTTCACGCCTTGGTCGGGGTCGAACTTGCGGACCGCCTTGAGCAATCCTTCGTTGCCAATGGCGACGAGCTCCGAGAGATCGAGCCCGTGGCCTTGGTACTTCTTCACGTATGAGATGACGAACCGAAGGTTCGCGGTCACGAGCCGCTCTGCGGCAGCCTCATCGCCTTTTCGGGCGAGTCGTGCAAGACGCCGCTCTTCGGCGGGGTCCGTTATCAGCGGGAGCTTCTGGATGTCCTGCAGGTACTGGTCGAACGCGGAGGAGGGTGAGGAACGGAAGTAGCCTTTCGATCTCGTCTCGGTCGCGTGCTGCATACCCACCCCATTACCGCGTGTTGAGTGACGCGATGTCGTAACAACAGTGACACCGCTGTGGACGCTAGGGACGTGCAGTCGAGCCAGAAGCAATTGTCGGGTGCTGTCCCCACGCCTTGGGCGGGCGGACTGCGAAGGCTACAATACGGGGCGAAGAACGGTCAACAGCCAAGAAACATGCCACCGGTGAAGCACTCCGGTTGGCATGTCTCAAGTTGTTGTCAGTTAATGTTTTGCGGCACTCACAAATGTTCGAGTGCGCGCAGGACATCAGCCTCGGATGCCCTGACGGCGTAGCCGGACTCGCTCCCGGCCATCTCGCCCAGCGCGCGCGGAAGCGCGTATTCCACGTGTCCGCCGCGTGATTTCTTGTCTCCGCGCGTCGCGGAGACAACCTCGGTCGGGTTCACTCCATCGGGCAATCGCACAGGGAGTCCGGCCGCATCGCACACTGTCGCGATGGCGTCGGCAAGTCCGCGCTCCGCAAGCCGCAGGCGCTCGGCAAGGATCGCCTCCGCAACCATTCCTATCGCGACGGCATCGCCATGCGGCACTCCGTACGCGGTCACGTGCTCGATGGCGTGGGCGATGGTGTGCCCGAAGTTCAGGATCTTGCGCAAGCCGCCCTCGCGCTCGTCCTGCCGCACGACCGCGACCTTGATCTCGATCGACCTTCTGACGAGGTGCATCGCGGTCGCGTCGTCGGGC
>DATLLD010000008.1:0-4819 GCA_035538035.1 Gemmatimonadaceae bacterium
TGCCCGAGGTTCGAGAGCGCATCCACGACGAAGTCCGCCTGCGCCGCCACCACGTGCATGCGGATCGTCGGGAACTCCACCTGCAGCTGCTCGATCACCTCGCGCATGCTCGACGTCACCGCGACGGTGTTCGAGCCGGCGTCCTTGTAGACCACCAGACCGACCGCCGCGCCGCCATCGAGCCGCGTCAGCGTGCGCGGCTCGGCGATCGTCGAACTGATCGTCGCGATGTCGCGCAGCCGGTAGTTGCTCGTGGTCGCGCCGATCGGCGTCTCGCCGATCTCATCCAGCGTGCGGAACTCCGTCAGCGCGCGCACCGAGAACCGGAACTGGCCGCGGCGGATCGTGCCGCTCGCGCCGGTAGCGTTCGCCGCCATCACCGCGTTGGCTACCTGGTCCGTCGAGAGTCCCAGCGCGCGCATGCGCTCGGGATCCACCTCGATCCGCACCTCATCCTCCGGCGCGCCGACCACCGCCACGCTCGCCACGCCCGTGATCTGCTCCAGCCGCCGCGCGTGCACGTCGAGCGCCGTGCGTCCCAGCAGCCGCAGGTCGTTGAGCCCCGTGAGGCCCACCACCGCGATCGGTCGCTCACCCGGGTCGCTCGTCAGCAACGTCGGCCGCTCTGCGCCCTGCGGCAATCCGCCCCGGGCCTGATCCAGGCGTTCGCGCATCGTCAGCACCGTCGACTGCATGTCGGTGCCCCACGCGAACCGCGCCGTCGTCACCACCTCTCCGTTCCGGCTCACGGACCGCAGCTCGACGATCCCCGGCGTCGCTGCGATCGCCGTCTCGATCGGCTCGGCGACGAATCGCGAGACTTCCTCGGCCGCCGCGCCGTCGTAGACCGTGCGGATCGTCAGCACCGGCAGCGTGACGTCGGGCAACAGTGTTACCGGCAGCCGTGACAGCGACACGCTGCCGAGCAGGACGATGGCCATTGTTGCCGCGACCGTCGTCACGGGACGACGGACGGCGAAGGACGTGAGCGACACGGTTGTTTTTCCCTTGGGGGAGTGCGTCAGTCCTGCGAGCCGGGGCTGCGCTCGCGCGCCGCCACCACGCGCACCTGCGCGTCGTGCGTCAGCGTGAGATGTCCCTCGATGATCACGTTGTCACCCGGGTTCACCGGGATCAGCCCCGAGGCAGAGTCCGGCAGTATCTCCGTCTGCCGTCCGTTCGAGCGGCCCGCCTGCACGTATGTCCACTGGGCACGTCCCTCGCGCACGACGAACACCAGGTCGCGGCCATCGCGTTGGATGATCGCGCGCGTCGGCACGAGCCGGCGGTTCGGCAGCCGCTGCGCCTCGAGCCGCACGTCCGCGTACATGCCGGGTCGCAGCGCGCCCGTGCCCGTCGTGCGCACGAAGGCCCGGCCGGCTCGCGTCAAGCTGTCCACCAGCGGCAGCACCGCCACCACCTTGCCCGCGAACGACTGCCCCGCGGCCGCCGCGCTCGTGATCACCGCCTCGCCGCCGACCTTGATCAGCGGCAGGTCGTGCTCGAGCACCGACGCCTCGATGCGCAGATTGCGCAGGTCGACGAGCGTCGAGATGTCGGCGCCGGCGTTGAGCAGGTCGCCCGGCACCGTGAGCACGCGGTCCACCACGCCGTCGAACGGCGCCGCGATCGTCGCGCGCTGTCGGTCGAGCCTGGCGCGCTCGAGCCGTACGCGCGCGGCGGCGAGCCCGGAGCGGATCACGAATGCGTCCAGGCGCGTCTGTGGCGGCATCACGCCGGTGATCGCCGAGTCGGGGCGATAGAGGTCGCCATATGCCTGCTCAGCCGATTTCAGCGCGACCTCCGCGTCGCGCAGGTCGAGGTCGAACGGACGCGGGTCGAGTTCGACGATCACCTGTCCCTTGCGCACGAAGTCGCCGGGACGCACGAGCACGCGGTCCACGCGCCCGCCGACTTCCGCGCGCAATCGCCCCTCGGCGTCCGAGCGCACCTGGCCGGTGGTGTTCACGCTCAGCACGAGGTCGCCGTTCGCCACCTCCTCGACGACGACGGGCAGGCTCACGTTCGATGACGTGGACCCGCCGCTGTCGGAACTCGTGGCCGCCGAGTCGGCGCCGGTGCCGGCCTCGCTCGCACCATCGGCCTTGTTGCACGCGACGACGGTGACAACCGCGAATGTGAGCAGCAGCGCGCGCGTGGCCGGCATTTTATGTGGGGAGGAGGAGGACGCTTGCGACTAGGGGGATTCGACCCATGTCACTGCGTGATGGTTGCTCGTGCGTGTGAGCCGGCCGCTCCTTCACGGCGACGCCGGCGGCCGCTTGATCACCTTCATGCGTACCATGTGCACGCCGCCAGTATCCTCGTCATCCCTCGCGAAGAGGATGTCACCGTTCGGCATCAGGCCCAGCGGCAGGTCCATGCCGCGCATCGTGCCGGCGTACGAGCCGTCGGCGATGAACACGTCGAGCACCGGCTCGGCGGCACCGCGCAGCGAGCGCTGCACCCAGATCGTGCCGTCGGAGAGGTACTGCATGTCGTTGATGAGCGGCATCTTCTCCGCCACGCCCAGCTTCGCCGCCATCTGCTCGGCCGGTACGATGCATGGAGGCGAGCCCGAACCGAACTCCACCCTGAAACCGCCGGCGTAGACCGAGTCCACGTCCGCCGCGCTTGGTGCGCGCGTGGGGACCGCGCGACGCACGCTGGCCGTCACACGCGCGCCCTCGTGCATCCAGATCTCGTACTCCGCCGTCGCATTGACGACCACCCGCGGCCCGTTCGCGGTCCAGATGAGGTTGGGAGCGAACACAGGGGCCAAGCCACTGAGCTTGACACAGCCGAAGTCGATCATGCCGCTCGGCCGAAGCGAGGTGCTGTGCAGAGCCGCCCCGCCGGTGGTGTCGGCAAAGAGAGCGTTCGTGATCAGCGTGTCTGAATAAAGCTTCTTCTGCAGCCAGAATCCGCCGCTCCGGAAGGCGATCGCCTCCGCGCCGGCGAACGCGCCGTCGAGCCGCACGTCATTCACCGGCTCGAGCGCCGACGACCAGCGGACGAGCGCCCCCTTCACGATGTCCCGCACGAACAGCGTGTCGACCTGCGCGCCGATGTCGCTCGGGTACTGCATCTCGCCGGGACCGCCGCCTTTTCGGCCGATCGTGCGGTCGTGCCGCCCCTCGCGTCCGAACCGTACGATCGACGGATCCCGCGTGACCACGTAGACACGCCCCGCGCGGTCCGCGAGCACGCCGCGATGATGCAGTCCGTTGAACAGCCACGGCTCCCCGGCCGAGTCGCGCATGACTTCCACCTGCTCGAACGTCCACGGCAGGTCCCTGTCGGCCGCCGTGGACAAGACGATCCGCACGTTGGAGGAATCGGTACGCACGACGTCGGTCGCGGTGGCGTCAGGGCGATTACAGGCGCTCGCGAGCGCGACGAGGCTGGCGAGCAGCAGCGAAGCCGCGCGCGGCGTGATGGCGGTTCTCACTACGTGAAACTCCGGGATCATGCGTCCTTTAATGATTCCGCGGGAGCGGACCGTCAAGAGCCAATCACCGTATCGTAATGAAAGCGCCGCCGCGACGGGCCGACCTAGCCTGCGTCCTCGGAGAGCTCGCCCACCCTCGCCGCCAGCCGCTCGACGGCGGCGCGGAGGTCACGGTCTCTCCGCGCGGACCACCCCGACACGCCAAGGCGGGAGATACCGAATGCGAGGCCCGCGATCCCGAACATC
The DNA here is from genome assembly GCA_035538035.1 of Gemmatimonadaceae bacterium. Classification (GTDB taxonomy): domain Bacteria; phylum Gemmatimonadota; class Gemmatimonadetes; order Gemmatimonadales; family Gemmatimonadaceae; genus Pseudogemmatithrix. The sequence goes on from DATLLD010000008.1 coordinate 3,698, forward strand.
GCCGGCAGTGCGAGCAGCGGATTCTGCGTCACACCCATGATCACGCCGAACGCTGCACCGCCGAGCCCGCCACCCACTCCGCCGCTCACGCCGCCCATGATGCCGTACGCCGTCTGTCGCAGGTCCTCGAACGCGCGAATCGTCGTGCGCCCGCCGCGCGATGCGATCGTCACCTGGAGGCGCCGCGCACTTCCGCGCGCCGGCGACGCCGCGCTCGACGTGAAGGTCAGGGTGCGGCCGACGGTACCGACGCTGCCAAACTCGTCGAAGATCGTGCGCAACTCCGCCGTGAGCTCCGCAAGATCGTCCGTCCGCACCTCGCCCTCCACCACGGCCTCATACTCGAGCCGCGTGCGCGCGCCGAGCCAAGGCGACGGCTTCATCAGCATCGCCGCGCCCGGGCGCACGACGCCTGCGCTCACCGCGCCAGGCGTCACCGGCAGGCGTTCAGCGAGTGCGCGATCGACGTACGCCCGGTCGATCCCGGCCTCCTGCGCCGCGGCGAGGACATCCTCCATGCGGTAGCCCTCGGTCGGCGATGCAGCGGCGCGCGAAGGTTCGTCCGCCACTCGCGAGGGAATCGGAGGCGGCGCCATCGCACCGGTAAGTTGCTGCAACGCGGCGGCGCGCTCCCAGACCTCGTTCGCTTCCGCCGACGAGAGCCGCGCAGGAATGGAAGACGTGGCTGGTGTTTTTTCTACTGCGCGCGAGCGTGAAGGCGACGAGAACGGCGCTGAGTTGGCAGTGTCCAACCGTCGCAGCGCGGTCATCAACTCATCCGCCGTCGCGAACCGGTCGGCGGGATCCTTCCGGAGCAACCGGTCGACCACGTCCGCGAGCTCGGCGGGCACTTCCGGCGCCACCTCGCGCAGCTTCGGCGGGCGCTTCGTCACATGCGCCACGAGCACCGCCGAAGGCGCTTCGTGCTCGAACGGGAACCGGCCGGCGAGCAGCAGGAATGCGAGCACCCCGAGTGCATACAGGTCGCTGCGCCCGTCGAGCCGCTCGCCGCTCACCTGCTCCGGACTCATGTAGTGCACCGTGCCGAGGATGTTGCCGGTGGCTGTCATCGGCGCCGCCTCGGCCACGCGCGCGATCCCGAAATCCGTCACCATCGCGCGT
>DATLLD010000009.1:0-32888 GCA_035538035.1 Gemmatimonadaceae bacterium
GGCGTCTCGGCCTCCGCGGCCAAGTTCGCCTCCGACCTGCGCATGCTGCAGTCGTTCGGCGAGATCGAGGAGCCGTTCGAGAAGGACCAGATCGGCTCGTCGGCGATGGCGTACAAGCGCAACCCGATGCGGGCCGAGCGCATCAACTCGCTCGCGCGGTTCGTGCAGTCCATCACCGGCACGGCCAATCAGACGCACAGCGTGCAGTACTTCGAGCGCACTCTGGACGATTCCGCCATCCGGCGCCTGACGATCCCCGAGGCGTTCCTCGCCACCGATGCGATCCTGGTCCTGATGGAGAACGTCGCCTCCGGGCTCGAGGTGCACCCGGCGCGGATCCGCGCGCGGATCGCCGAGGAGCTGCCGTTCATGGCCACCGAGTCGTTGATCGTGCGCGCGGTGCAGGCCGGCGGCGACCGTCAGGAGGCGCACGAGGTGATCCGGCGCCACTCGATCGCCGCGGCGCGCGCCATGAAGGACGAGGGCAAGCCGAACGACATGCTGGAGCGGCTCGCCGCCGACAAGTCGTTCCCGGTGCCGAGCGAGGACCTGCGCGCGGTCACGGACCCGTCGCGGTTCATCGGCCGCGCGCCGCAGCAGGTGGACGACTTCCTCGCCGAGGTCATCGGTCCGATCCTTGACTCCGCTGGCGAGCAGGGCCCCGCGCGCGAGGAAGTGCGCGTATGAGTGCGCTGCTCGTGGGCGAGACCACGCTGCCCCTGACGCTGCTCCGCCGCGGCAAGGTGCGCGACGTGTACGTGGTGGATGACGAGCGCCTTCTGCTGGTGACGAGCGACCGCGTGAGTGCGTTCGACGTCGTGATGCGGGAGCTGGTGCCCTACAAGGGCGCCGTGCTGACGCAGGTGACGGCGTGGTGGCTGCGGCAGTTCGAGCCCGAGGTCGCCCACCATATGCTGAGCCATGACGTGGACGAGATCCTCGAGGCCGTGCCCGGGCTCGAGCTGCACCGCGACGAGCTCGCGGGGCGCGCGATGCTCTGCCGCCGCACCGAGGTGTTCCCCGTGGAATGCGTCGTGCGCGGCTACCTCGCGGGTTCGGCGTGGAAGGAGTACCGTGAGCACGGCACGCTGGCCGGCGAGAAGCTCGCGGCGGGCCTGCGCGAGAGCGAGCGGTTCGACCCGCCCGTCTTCAGCCCCGCCACCAAGGCGGAGAGCGGGCATGACGAGAACATCACCGTGACGCAGATGGCGGCGGCGGTCGGCGCGGAGAACGCGGCGACGCTGGAACGGCTCTCGCGCCTCGTGTACGGCCGCGGCCGCGACATCGCCGCGGCGCGGGGTATCATCATCGCCGACACGAAGTTCGAGTTCGGGCGCACGGGCGACGGTACCGTGCTGCTGATCGACGAGGTGATGACGCCGGACAGCTCCCGCTTCTGGCCCGCCGCCCGCGTGGCGCCGGGCAGCGCCCCGCCGAGCTTCGACAAACAACCGCTCCGTGACTGGCTGGACGGCGAGCGCCGCGCCGGCCGGTGGGACGGCAACGCGCCGCCCCCACGGCTCCCCGACGAGGTCGTCGCCGCGACGAGCCGACGCTACCTCGATGCTTACGCGCTGCTGACCGGCGCTCCCCTCGACCTGACAAGGCTTCCGTGAATTTCGCCCGCGAAGGATACCCGTTCATCCTCATTGCCCTCGCACTCGCCGCCGCCGGCTACACGGCGGCGCTGATGCGCCGGTCGTGGCCGCTCTGGCTGCTGGCGTTCGTGCTGACCGTGCTCGTGCTCTGGGTGGCGTACTTCTTCCGCGACCCGGAACGCACCGGAGCCCGCGGCGACAACCTCGTGATCTCGCCGGCCGACGGCCGCGTGATCGAGATCGTGGAAGTGGACGAACCGGCCTTCATCCAGGGCCGCGCCATCCGCGTCTCCGTGTTCATGAACGTCTTCAACGTGCACGTGAACCGGTATCCGGTGAGCGGGCGCGTCGCGTACGTGCACTACAACCCCGGCAAGTTCATGAATGCCGCCGCCGAGAAGGCGTCGCTCGACAACGAGCAGATGTCGGTGGGCGTGCAGGGAGCCAAGCACAAGATCCTGTTCCGCCAGATCGCCGGCCTCGTGGCGCGCCGCATCGTGACCTACAGCCGCGTCGGTGACGAAGCCGAGCAGGGCGAGCGGATGGGCATCATCCGGTTCGGCTCGCGGGTGGACGTCTTCATGCCGCTCGGGACGAAGGTGCTGGCGAAGATCGGCGACCGTCCGGTGGCGGGTACCACCGTGCTGGCCGAGCTGCCCGAATGATGCGCGAACGCCGCCGCCTTCCCCGCCCCTCCCTCGTGATGCTGCCGAACGGGTTCACGCTGGCGAACCTGTTCTTCGGCATCTTCGCGATCGTGGCCGCCTCGCGCGGCCAGCACACCCAGGCGGGGTGGTACATCGTCATCGGCGGCTTCTGCGACGCGCTCGACGGGCGCATCGCGCGCGCCACGAACACGGGCAGCGCCTTCGGCGAGCAGCTCGACTCGCTCGTGGACGCCATCTCGTTCGGCCTCGCGCCGGCGCTGATGATGTACTTCGCGGTGCTGCGCCACGCGGGCTGGGACTGGATCCTCGTCTTCTGGTTCGCCGCCTGCGCCGTGATGCGCCTCGCGCGCTTCAACGTGGAACAGGCCGGCAAGAGCAAGGATTACTTCAAGGGACTCCCCAGCCCCGCCGCCGGCGGGACGCTCGCGACGTACTACTGGTTCAGCCAGACCCCGCTCTACAACGAGACGTTCATCGGCGCCTGGCCGTGGGAGACGATCCTGCGCTTCCTGATGGTCGCGCTCAGCTTCCTGATGATCAGCAACGTGCCGTTCCCCGCATGGCCCAAGTTCACCTTCCGCACGGTGCACGGCACGGCCGGGATCCTCGTGTTCTTCGCGAGCATCTACGCGCTCTTCTTCCTGCCCATGCAGTTCTTCTTCCCGTTCGGCATCCTCTACGTCGCGACCGGCCTGATCCTGGCCGTCGCGCGCGGGGTGCTCGAGCTCCCGTCACCGTTCGACGAGACCGAGGACGACGATGACGACGAGCGCGAGGTAGCCGGCAGCATGACCCCAAACGTCCGCAACCAGGAGTCCAGTTCGTGACGCAGTTCCGAGTCTCCGTACACATCGTCCCCCGCAAGGGACTGCTCGACCCGCAGGGCAAGGCCGTGGCCGACGCCCTCCACACGCTCGGCTTCACCGCCGTCGGCGACGTGCATGTCGGCCGGCACATCATCATCGAGACCGCCGCCGCCGATGCGAAGGCTGCCGAGGCGTCGGTGCGCGAGATGTGCACGCGCCTCCTCGCGAACCCGGTGACCGAGGACTTCGAGATCGCCGCCGTGCAGCCCGCGAAGGCGGCATGAAGGTCGGCGTCGTCTCATTCCCGGGCTCCAACTGCGACGAGGACGCGCTCCTCGCCGTCGTGGAGCGACTGCGCGAGCAGGCGGTCCGGCTCTGGCACAAGGACCACGACCTGCAGGGCGCCGACATCATCATCCTGCCGGGCGGCTTCAGCTACGGCGACTACCTGCGCGCCGGCGCCATCGCGCGGTTCTCGCCGATCATGCAGGAGGTCATCGCCCACGCCAAGCGTGGCGGGCCGGTGATCGGCATCTGCAACGGATTCCAGATCGCCTGCGAGGCCGGCCTGCTGCCGGGCGCGCTGCTGCGCAACGCGAGCCTGCGGTTCCGCTCGATGCCGGTGACGCTGCGCGTCGAGAGCACGCAGACGGTGTTCACCAACGCCGCGGACACGAGCAAACTGCTGACGATGCCGATCGCGCACGGGGACGGCCGCTACACCGCGGACGAGGACGTGCTCGACCGCCTCGAGGCCGAGGGCCGCGTGGTGTTCCGCTACGTCGACCAGCTCGGCGCCGCGACCGACGCCGCCAACCCCAACGGCTCGATGCGCAACATCGCCGGCATCGCGAACGAGTCCGGCACCGTCGTGGGCCTCATGCCGCACCCCGAGCGCGCGATGGAGCCGCTGCTGGGGTCGACGGATGGATTGGTGCTGTTCGAGAGCCTGCTCGGAGCGGTGAAGGTCTGAGATGCGAGATGGGAGATGTGAGATGTGAGATGAAAGCACAGACATGAACGCGCCCGACTGTGCAGCCCCTGCTACCTGCATGCTACCTGCTACCTGACACCTGCCCCTACCATGCCCACCGAGAACAAGCCTTCCCGCAACGAAGACGAATACTTCGCCAAGCTCGACGCCGAGCGCGTGAAGGAACTCCGCGCCCGCCTCGACGCCGAGCGCGCCGCCACCGAGCGCAAGGCGCACTTCATGAAGTGCCCCAAGTGCGGCGGCCAGCTGCAGGAGGTCACCATCCGCAACGTGAAGGTCGACATCTGCCCCGATTGTCATGGCACCTGGCTCGACGCCGGTGAACTGGACATGATCGGCGCGGGCGGGGAGAACGCCGTCAGCGGCTTCCTCCGCGACATCCTCAAGGGAATCCGGGGCAAGTGACCACTAGCACCACTGGCGCCACGCCACGCGCAGGCGACCCGGAGATCACGCCGGCGCTCGTCGCCGAGCACGGTCTCACGCCGTACGAGTACGACCGGCTGCTGAACATGCTCGGCCGCACGCCGACCTTCACCGAGCTCGGCATCATCAGCGCGCTATGGAGCGAGCACTGCTCCTACAAGCACTCGCGCCCGGTGCTGAAGTCGCTGCCGACCAAGGCGCCTTGGGTGTTGCAGGGCCCGGGCGAGAACGCCGGCGTCATCAGCATCGGCGACGGGCTCGCGGTGGCGTTCAAGATCGAGTCGCACAACCACCCGTCGGCGGTCGAGCCCTACCAGGGCGCCGCCACCGGCGTCGGCGGCATCCTGCGCGACGTCTTCACGATGGGCGCGCGCCCCATCGCCATGCTCAACTCGCTGCGCTTCGGCTCGCTCGAGACGCCGCGGGTGCGCTACCTCGTGGCCGGCGTCGTCAAGGGCATCGGCGACTACGGCAACTGCGTCGGCATCCCCACCGTCGCCGGCGACGTGATGTTCGACGCCGCCTACGAGGGCAACCCGCTCGTCAACGCCATGTGCGTCGGCATCATGAAGGTCGACGAACTGATCACGGCCAAGGCCGAGGGCATCGGCAACCCGGTGATCGCGGTGGGCGCGCGCACGGGGCGTGACGGCATCCACGGCGCGTCGTTCGCCTCCGAGGACCTCTCCGAGGAGAACGAGGCCAAGCGTCCGCGCGTGCAGGTGGGTGACCCGTTCACCGAGAAGCTGCTGCTCGAGGCCTCGCTCGAGCTGATCCGCAGCGGGCACATCGTCGCCATCCAGGACATGGGCGCGGCGGGGCTCACCTCCAGCAGCGCCGAGATGGCCGAGCGCGGCGACGTGGGCGTCACCATCGACACCCTCAAGGTGCCGGTGCGTGAGACCGGCATGACGCCGTACGAGATCCTCCTCAGCGAATCGCAGGAGCGCATGCTCGTTGTGGCCAAGAAGGGCCGCGACGACGAGGTGAAGAAGATCCTAGCCAAGTGGGACCTCGTGGCCGAGACCATCGGCGAGATCATCGCCGAGCCCGTGTACCGCGTGACCGAGGGCGACCACGTCGTCGCCGAGTTCCCGGGCACGCGCCTCGTCACCGACTGCCCCCAGTATCACCCCGAGGCCCGCGAGAGCGACGAGGCCGTGGCGCGCCGCGCCCGCGACGTGCACGCCATCGCCGAGCTGGCTCCGGAAGCGGACCCGGCATGGACGCTCGACCGGCTGCTGCAGTCGCCGACGATCGCCTCCAAGACCTGGATCCATCGCCAGTACGATTCCACCGTGCGCACGAACACGGTGCTCGGCCCCGGTGCCGCCGACGCCGCCGTGCTCCGCATCCGCGGCACCAAGAAGGCGCTCGCGGTCAAGACGGACTGCAACGGTCGCTACGTGTTCCTCGACCCCCGTGTCGGCGGACGCATCGCCGTCGCCGAGGCGGCCCGCAACGTCGCCTGCACCGGTGCGACGCCCAAGGCCATCACCAACTGCCTCAACTTCGGGAATCCCAAGAAGCCCGAGGTGTTCTTCCAGTTCCGCGAGGCCGTCTACGGCATGGGTGATGCCTGCCGCGTGCTCGAGACGCCGGTCACCGGCGGCAACGTCTCGCTCTACAACGAGAACCCGCAGGGCGCGGTCTACCCCACCCCGACCATCGGCATGGTGGGCGTGCTCGACGACGCCGATCACGCGACCGGCATGGCGTTCTCCAACGTGGGTGACTCCATCATCCTGCTCGGCGAGAACACCGACGAGATCGGCGGGTCGGAATACCTGTCATGGATCCACGGCGTCGTCGCAGGCGCACCGCCGGCCTGCAACCTCGATGGTGAGAAGCGGCTGATCGCGGCGCTGCTGCAGGCAATCCGCGCCGGTCATGTGCGCTCCGCGCACGACTGCTCAGAGGGCGGCCTGGCCGTGGCGCTCGCCGAGAGCTGCATGGCCGACCGCGATGACGCGTTCGGCGCCAAGGTGGACCTCTCGGCTTGGAGCGCGCTGCCGCTGCGCGCCCTCTTGTTCGGCGAGGCGCAGGGGCGCGTGGTCGTCTCCACCGCCAACGCGGCTGCAGTTCTCGCGGTCGCGAAGCAGCACGGCGTTCCGGCGCGCGAGATCGGCGCCGTCACCAAGAAGGAAGCGGGACTCGTCGTCACCGTCGGCGCCAAGAAGATGCAGGCGCCGCTCAGTGGACTCATCAACGCATACCACGAGGCGCTGCCGCGCGCGATGTCGCGCGCCGCCGCCGAAGCAGTCAGTCGCGAGCAAGCCAAGGCGCTCGCCGGGGAAGACGCCTGATGTGTGGAATCTTCGGGATCAGTGGCAATGACAATGCCGCGGCGCTGACGCACCTCGGCCTCTACTCCCTGCAGCATCGCGGCCAGGAGTCGGCCGGCATCGTCGCGGTGGACGACGGGCACGTGCACGCCATCCGCGCCATGGGGCTGGTCTCCGACCAGTTCTCGCCGGAGAAGATGGCGACGCTCACCGGGCCGATGGCGATGGGACACACGCGCTACTCGACGGCGGGGTCATCCACCATCGAGAACGCGCAGCCGGCACTGGTGCGATTCAAGGGCGGTCACATCGCCCTCGCGCATAACGGCAACATCACCAACGCCACGGAGATCCGCGCCGCGCTCGAGGAGGAAGGCTCGATCTTCAGCTCGACTGCGGATTCCGAGGTGGTCGTCCACCGTCTCGCGAAGTCAGGCGCCGGCCGTCCCGAGGAGAAGCTCGCCGAAGCGCTCACCGGCGTCGAAGGCGCGTACTCGTTGCTCGTGATGATCGGTGACACGCTGGTGGCCGCGCGCGACCCGTACGGCTGGCGCCCATTGGTGATGGGCAAGCTGGGCGACGCGGTGGTGTTCGCGTCAGAGACCTGCGCCATGGACATCGTCGGCGCGACCACCGAGCGCGAGGTCCAGCCCGGCGAGATCGTAGCCGTGGCGCCCGATGGCTCGGTGCGCTCGATCCAGCGCCCGCCCGCCCCGGACCTGCACCGGTGCGTGTTCGAGTACGTGTACTTCGCGCGCCCCGACTCCCGCGTGTTCGGCGGCTCGGTGGACCGCGCCCGCCGCGCGCTGGGTCGCAAGCTCGCCCAGGAGCACCCGGTGCCCGGCGCCGACTTCGTGTTCTCGGTGCCCGACTCCTCGAACTCGGCGGCCCTCGGGTTCGCCGAGGAGACCGGGCTCCCGTACGAGTTGGCGCTCATCCGCAACCACTACGTGGGGCGCACCTTCATCCAGCCCACGCAGGCAGGGCGCGATGCCAAGGTGAAAGTGAAGTACAACGCCGTGCGCGAGATCCTCGAGGGCAAGTCGGTCGTGATGGTCGACGACTCGATCGTCCGCGGCACGACCACGCGCGGGCTCGTGGCGCTCGTGCGGGCCGCCGGCGCGCGCGAGGTGCACATGCGCGTGTCGTCGCCGCCGATCACGGGGCCCTGCTACTACGGCATCGACACGCCCGACCGCGAGCAGCTGATCGCGGCGCAGAACAGCGTCGCGGAGATCGCGAAGATCATCGGCGTCGACTCGCTGGGCTACATCTCGCTCGAGGGCATGCTGGGCGCCGTGCCGGGCGGGCCGAATGGCTTCTGCCACGCCTGCTTCTCGGGGCAGTATCCGACCAAGCCGCCGAGCATACCGAAGAAGCTCCGCATGGGGTAAGAGGGGCGCACGGGGCTTCCTGAATCGGCCCCGTGCTCGATCGGTCACCAGAAGAGACCTCGCGGCGAAGCGGGGCGTGAACCAGCTTATTCGCGCCCCGCACGATCGAAATAGAGAGCCACCTCGGGAGGTTCCTCTGCAGCAGTCCGTCTTCTTCTTCGGGAACGGCAAGGCCGAGGCCACGCGAGACGACCGCGACCTGCTCGGCGGCAAGGGCGCGAACCTCGCCGAGATGACGAACCTCGGGATCCCCGTCCCGCCCGGGTTCACGATCGCCTGCCCGCTCTGCAACGAGTACCTCGACAGGAAGTCCGTGCCCGAAGGCCTGCACGCCGAGGTCGAGAAGTCCCTCGAGCGGCTGGAGAAGACGGCCGGCAAGGGCTTCGGCGACCCCCACAACCCGCTGCTCGTCTCGGTGCGCTCCGGCGCCCGCGTCTCGATGCCCGGGATGATGGAGACCATCCTCAACCTCGGGCTGAATGACGAGACGGTGCTGGGCCTCACCGAGCTGAGCGGCAGCCCGCGTTTTGCCTACGACTCCTACCGTCGACTGCTCCAGATGTATGGCGATGTCGTGCTCGGCGTGCCGATGGAGGACTTCGAGCACCTGCTCGCCGCCAAGCGTCTCAACAACCACGTCCAGACCGACGCCGAGCTCCCCGCCGAGGCGCTGCAGGCGCTCGTGGCCGAGTACCAGTCGCTCATCAAGAACGCCACCGGCAAGGCCTTTCCGCGCGACCCGCGCGAGCAGCTCTGGGGCGCCATCGAGGCGGTGTGGAAGTCGTGGACGCTCAAGAAGGCGGTCGACTACCGGCGCGTGAACGGCATCGCCGAGTCGCCGGGCACTGCCGTGAACATCGTCGCGATGGTGTTTGGGAACCTCGGCGACGACTCCGGCACCGGCGTCGCGTTCACGCGCGATCCCTCGACCGGCGAGAAGCTCTTCTACGGCGAGTTCCTCGTGAACGCGCAGGGCGAGGACGTCGTGGCCGGCATCCGCACGCCGCTGCCGATCACCGCGATGGCCGCGAAGCTGCCCGAGGCATATGCGGACCTCATGCGCACGCAGTCGCTGCTCGAGCGCCACTTCCGCGACATGCAGGACCTCGAGTTCACGGTCGAGCGCGGCAAGCTCTTCCTGTTGCAGACGCGGACAGGCAAGCGGACTGCCGCGGCGGCGGTGCGCATAGCGCGCGACCTCGTGAGCGAGGGGCTGATCTCCCGCCCGGAGGCCATCCAGCGCGTGCCGGCGCAGCAGCTCGACCAGCTCCTGCACCCGGTGATCGACCACGCGTCGCGCAACGGCGGGCCGCTCTGCGTGGGCCTGCCCGCAAGCCCCGGCGCGGCGAGCGGCATGGCCGTGTTCGACGCGGACGTGGCCGAGATGCGCGCCGCGCGTGGGGACGCCGTGATCCTCGTGCGCGAGGAGACGACGCCGGAGGACTTCCACGGCATCGTCGCGGCGCGGGCGGTGCTCACGGCGCGCGGCGGCATGGGCAAGTGCGCGGTGGTCGGCTGCAACGCCATGCGCGTGAGCATCGAGGACCGGCACTTCTCGGTGGGCGAGGTGCAGGTGAACGAAGGCGACTGGATCACGCTCGACGGCGGCACCGGCGAGGTGTTCACCGGCGACCTGCCGACGATGCCGAGCGAGGTGATGCGCGTCAACGCCGGCACGCTCGCGGAGGAGGATGCACCGGTCTACCGCGGCTTCGCCGAGCTGCTCGGCTGGGCGGACGCGCGGCGCCATCTCAAGGTGCGCGCCAACGCCGACACGCCGCGCGACGCGCGGGTGGCGCGCGGCTTCGGCGCCGAAGGCATCGGCCTCTGCCGCACCGAGCACATGTTCTTCGATGGCGACCGCATCCAGACCATGCGCGAGATGATCGTCGCGCACGACGAGAGCGGGCGCCGGCGCGCGCTGGCCAAGCTGCTGCCCATGCAGCGCGGCGACTTCGAGGAGATCTTCGAGGCGATGGACGGCTTCCCCGTCACCATCCGCCTGCTCGACCCGCCGCTGCACGAGTTCCTGCCGCACGGCGGCGAGGAGGCCAAGCTGCTGGCGCGCACGCTCGGCGTGACGCGGCGCGAGCTGATGCAGAAGGTCGACCTGCTGCGCGAATCCAACCCGATGCTCGGGCACCGCGGCTGCCGGCTCGGCGTGACCTACCCCGAGATCACGGAGATGCAGGCACGCGCCATCTTCGAGGCGGCGACCGCGGTCGCGCAGCGCGGCGTGCTGGTGCACCCCGAGGTCATGATCCCGCTCATCTCGACGGTGAAGGAGTTCACGCACCAGCGCGCGATCGTCGACCGCGTGGCGGCGGCGGTGGCCAAGGAGAGCGGGCACGCCGTCAAGTACCTCGTCGGCACGATGATCGAGTTGCCGCGCGCGGCGCTGACGGCGGGCGCGATCGCCGCCGAGGCGGAGTTCTTCTCGTTCGGCACCAACGACCTCACGCAGACGACGCTCGGCATGAGCCGCGACGACGCCGGCCGCTTTCTGCCGCTATACGTGGAACGCGGCATCTTCGAGGACGATCCCTTCCAGGTGCTCGACGTGCAGGGCGTGGGCCGGCTGATCCAGATGGCGACCGTCGACGGCCGTGCGGCGCGTCCGGGACTCAAGGTCGGCATCTGCGGCGAACACGGCGGCGAGCCGCGGTCGGTGGCGTTCTGCCACGAGACCGGACTCGACTACGTGAGCTGTTCACCGTTCCGCGTGCCGATCGCGCGACTGGCGGCGGCGCAGGCGGTGCGGTGACGCGCATGCGCGACACGCGCGCGTAGCCGCGTCGCCCGCGCGGGCGGAACCGGGCGGAACGACGAAGCGTGCGCCTGCGTTGCATCGGCGACTTCCCTTGGAGAACAAAAGGAGACGCCCATGCGCCAGATCTTGCTTCGACATCACTCGCCGCTCGCGCTCGCAGCGATCGCGCTTGTCGCGCTGGGGCTCGCGCTGCCCGGCGCGCAGGCCCAACCACCCGACGCGGCCCGCACCGCCATGCGCACGGCGACATCGCCCGACACCGCGCTCATGTATGGCATGCGCCGGTTGTGGGCCGACCACGTGACCTATACGCGTTTCTACATCATCAGCGCCGCCGCGCAATTGCCGGACAAGGAGGCAAATGCCCAGCGCCTGATGAAGAACCAGGAGGACATCGGCAACGCGATCAAGCCGTACTACGGCGACGAGGCCGGTGCGAAGCTCACCGGTTTGCTCAAGGACCACATCACGATCGCGACGGAGATCGTGGATGCCGCGATGGCCGGTGACGCCGGCAAGCAGTCCACGGCCTCGACGCGCTGGACCGCCAACGCCGACGAGATCGCCGCGATGTTGAGCGGAGCGAATCCCAACTGGCCGCGCGCTGACCTCCAGCGCATGCTGCACTCACACCTGGAACTCACGACCAACGAAGTGAAGGCGCACCTCGGCAAGGACTGGACCGGCAGCATCGCGGCGTTCGACGCCATCCGCGCGCAGGCTCGCGACATGGCTGATGCACTCAGTTCGGGGATCGCGAAGCAGTTCCCGGAGAAGATGAAGATGAACGTGAAGGGGAAGGTGAAGGGGCTGCAGCAGTGACGACACGCCACAACTCGGACCGCGCCACCATTCGTGGCGCGGCCGAGCCGAGCCAACGGGCGCTAAAGCGCGCAATGGGTTAGATTTAGGAACTCTTACGCGGATGGCTGATGATCAACGGTTTCGAGTTCAAGGACGACGGGCGCACCTACACCTGCACGGTGGAAGTGCGCAACGGTCCGGCGCCTGAATCGTGGTGGTGGTTCGCGGTGTCGGGCGACCAGCAGCGTTACGCCCCCTTCCGCGCCGCCAAGGGCGATACGCAGGCGTCCGTCACCGAGCGCGTGGTGCAGTTCTACACGAACCGCCTCTTCCAGCTCACGCAGCCCACCGTGCGCGGCGGGCACTGGAACAAGCGCAGCGTCGCGACTCCCGCGGCAGCACCTCCGGCCGCGCCGGAAGCGGTTCAGTAGCACAACGGCTTCACGAGACGGCGGGCCCGCGATTCATCGCGGGCCCGCTCTCTCTTGTCCCGAGCGGAGCCCATTGACGTGATGCCCGAGCGCAGCCACCGGACACCGTCGCGCACCCTGCACACGGCGCGCGTCGTGATTGCCATCCTGCCGTTCGCGCTCTCGCTGCAGCGCGACCGGCGGCGATGGTTCTGGTGGGGCGCCCCGCTGCCCCGCTCCGCCGCGTTCCACGCGCGTCGCGCAAGGAGACTCGTCGAGCGCATCGTCTCGCTCGGCCCGACCTTCGTCAAACTCGCGCAGGTCTTCGCCTCGCGCGCGGACCTCGTGCCCGAGCCCTACCTCTCCACGCTCGCCACGCTCACCGACCAGGTGCCGCCCGTGCCGTGGGGCGGCATCGAGGCCACGCTCGTCGAGGCGTACGACGCGCCGCCCTCGGCCATCTTCACGTCCATCGACGAACTCCCCGTCGCCGCCGCCTCGCTCGGGCAGGTGCACCGCGCGACATGGAACGGGCGCGATGTCGCCGTGAAGGTCCTGCGGCCGAACATCGAGCGCACGGTGGCGGCCGACCTCGAGAGCGCGCGGGCGATCACCGGTTGGGCGGCGCGCCAATGGCCCGTGCCGCACGTGCAGGGCTTCGCGGCGCTGGTCGAGGAGTTCGCGCTCCGCATCAGCGAGGAGATGGACTTCCGCCTCGAGGCCGAATACGCCACCGAGGTGCGCGGCAACTTCCGTCGCAACCCGCGCGTGGTCGTGCCGGAGATCATGCACGATCTCACTCGGCGGCGCGTGCTCGTGATGGAGTTCATCGAGGGCACGCGCATCGACCGTCTCGCGCCGGGGTCCGTGCCCGCCTCGCGACTCGCCGGCCTGGTGATGGAGGTCTACGTGCAGATGATGCTCGTGGACGGCCTCTTCCACGCCGACCCGCACCCCGGCAACCTGCTGCTCACCGACGACGGCCGCCTCGTGCTGCTCGACTTCGGGATGATGGTGCGCGTGCGGAACGACACGCGTCTCTCGCTCATCCGGACGGTGTTCGCCTCCATCCGCCGCGATCCCACGGCGGTGGCTGCAGGGTTCCATGAACTCGGGCTTGTGGCGCCCGGTGCGGACCCCGCGGAGATCCAGCGGCTCGCCGAACTGCTCGTGTCGATGGCGTCGACGCGCGCGACCGCGCGCCAGCGCCTCGAGAAGATGATGTCGGACCGGGTGATGAGCTCGCTCTACGACTTCCCCGTCATCCTGCCCCGCGACCTCGTGTACTTCGCGCGCACCGCCGCGCTGATCGAGGGCATCGGCAGCAGGTACGACGAGTTCTTCAATGCGGTCGAGGTCGGCACGCCGCTCGTCATGCGCATGCGGAGCCGGATCCTGAGGTCGCTGGGGAAGGAGGCGGCGCCGAGCCTCGAGGAGATGGCGGCGTTCGCGGGGTGGGCGGCGGGGCGGCTCTGGCGGGACGCCGTCGAGTGGCTGCGGCAGCCCTCTTGACCGGTTCGGCCCGCGCCCTATTATGGCGCACCGCCACCGGCAGCCGCCCCCACTTCTCAGGATGGAGCACGCATGCGCAAGCATCTTCGTCGTTCCGCGTTGTCGCCGCTTGGTGCTCTCGTCCTGGCCGCCTGCGCCCCTGATCTCGGCCCGGTGTCCGCGCCGGCGGCGTACTCGCTCGGTCGCGCCGCGAATGTCGTCCAGGCTCCGCAGTACGTCGTACTCTCCAAGAAGCACTCGCTCCCTGCGACGCTCGAGGCGGAGGTGACAGCCGCCGGAGGACGCCTCGTCAACGCCATCCCGCAGATCGGTGTCGCGGTCGTCGAGGGCGGGCGGGAGTTCGCCGGCAACGCGGCGGGCTTCGCGTGGGCCGAGTCGGTCGCGCCGGATCTCGTTGTCGACTGGCTCGGCGAGGGCGACCTGCCGCAGGTCGAGGTCGAAGCCGACGCGAGCAGCCAGTCGCATGCGTTCGACCCGCAGGCCGAGAGCTTCTACGGATTCCAGTGGGCGCCACAGTCCATTGACGCACCGGCGGCGTGGGCCGCCGGCATCACCGGGCAGGGCGCGCGCGTGGCCGTCCTCGACGGCGGCATCTACAACCTGCATCGTGACCTGGTGGACCGCGTGGACGTGGCGCGCTCGCGCTCGTTCACGACCGGGGCCTACAACACCGACCTCGGCAACCTCTGGCACGGCACGCACGTCGCGGGCATCGTCGCCGCCTCGGCCAACGGCATCGGCACCATTGGCATCGCGCCCGAGGCCACGATCATCGGCGTGAAGGTGCTGCACAACGGCTCCGGACCCTTCAGCGCCATCATCAACGGCATCGTGTACGCCGCGACGCCCATCGCGGACGGCGGCGCCGGCGCGCATGTCATCAACATGAGCCTGGGCGCCGCGTTCGACGAGAAGGACCCGGCCATCAAGGCCGCCGTGCGCGAACTCAGCAAGGCGGTCGACCGCGCCACGACCTACGCGTACCAGCTCGGCACCACCGTCGTCGTCTCGGCCGGCAATACCGGCATCAATTGGGACGTCGAGAAGACCCTGCTCAAGCTCCCGGCGCAGAACGCGCACGTGATCTCCGTCTCCGCCACCGGACCGCACGGCTGGGCGCTCGGTCGCAGCGAGTTCTCCCGCCTCGCCTACTATTCGGATCACGGCAAGTCGCTGCTCTCGCTATCCGCGCCGGGCGGCAACGCCGGGCTGATCGTCGTGGAGGGGAACACTTCCAGCTGCTCGATGAGATCGGGCACCACCGTGTTCGCGACCGCCTGCTACGTGTTCGACCAGGTCATCAGCACCTCGCGTGGCACAGGTACCTCGACCACCTCGTATGCCTGGGCGCAGGGCACGAGCATGGCGGCGCCGGCGGTGAGTGGCATCGTCGCACTGCTCACGCAGCAGCACGGCGCGATGCATCCGTCACAGGTTCTCGCACGACTGCAGCAGGGCGCCGCGGACCTCGGCCAGCCGGGCAAGGACGAGTACTACGGTCACGGCTGGGTGAACGCGTGGAGGACGCTGCGCTAGCGCCGTTCTCGAGCGCTCACCCGATCAACGGGCCCGCCAGGAACGGAACGAGGTCGCCCGACCGCGCATGCCGGCGGTCGAGCGCCTCGAACTCCGACTCGTGAGCCGTGTGCACTGCCAGCAACTGCTTGCCGCGCTCGTCACGATCCTGGGCGGGACTTCCGCCCGGGAAGAGCGCCATCGCCTCCGTGAGCATGCCGGCAGACTTGTTCGCGCCGATCTTGCGTAGCGCGCGCAACGTGTCTGCGGCGTGGTCGCCGGGCGAGTTCAGGAAGAACTGCGAGAACCCGCCGTTCGCGAGTTCCTCCTCGAAATCGCCGACGCAGACGAGCTGACGCTGCTTCGCCGTCAGCTTGGCGTAGCCCACCTCCGCCTCCCGCGCTCGCGCCGCCGCGAGCGCCTCCATGTAGGCATGCTCGGCCGGAGAGAGGATGCCCGTCAGGCTCAGATCGGCGGGACGCACCACGCGCACCTGCGCCGCCGCCGAGAGCAACCACTCGAGCACGAGCACGCGCTCTGGATCGAGCGCCGTGCGGAAGGCGAACGGACCGATGGTCTCGTCGCGCTCGAACGCATGGCCCTCGGCGTTCAGGTCCGCGATGAAGCGCCCGAGCGCCGCGGTGACAGCGGCCAGCACGGTCTCATGCGCGGCCCGTCCGAGCTTGTGGAATTCCGTCATCGTCACGCTCTCCCCGTGGTCCGACCACCAACGCAGAAAAATCCCGAGGTAACCTGTCGCGCCGCGCGAGGCCTGCACAGCCCTTCCGTATCCCCTGTCGCCGTCGCATAGTGCCGGATATGACGAGTTCCTCCAGCCGCGCGGTGATCTACGCGCTCATCGCCCTGCTCCTCGGGCTCGCCCTTGGCATCGCCGTCTCGCTCTCCGGCTCACCCACCGCCCTCGCTTCGGTTGCGTGGGTCGAACCCGCGGGCCTGCTCTGGGTCAACGCCATCCGGATGACGGTCATCCCGCTCATCGTCGCGTCGCTGATCGTCGCCGTCGCCGACACGGGCGCGCGCACGATGGGGCGACTCGGCACCATGGCGTTCGTGGTCTTCACGCTGCTGCTCGCGGTCACGGCAGCGCTCACGGCGCTCGCCGCCCCGATGATCTTCGACCGCCTCGTCGTCGACGCAGCCGCGGCCGAGTCCGTGCGCAGCAGCGTGGCCGCCGGCGCGGCGTTGCCCGCGATGCCCACCTTCTCCGACTGGCTCGTGGGAATCGTGCCGGCCAACCCCATCAAGGCTGCCGCCGATGGCGCGATGCTCCCGCTCGTCGTCGCCACTCTCGCATTCGGGCTCGCGCTCGGCCGCGTGACGACGGAGCGCCGCGAGGCCGTCGTCTCGCTCTTCCGCGCCGTCGCCGACGCCATGACGGCGCTCGTCGGGTGGATCCTCGTGCTCGCGCCGTTCGGCGTCTTCTCCCTGGCTTTCACCGTGGCGGCGCGACTCGGCGTCTCCATCGTGGGCGCCGTCGGCTTCTACATCGTCGCGTACTCGGCGCTGCTGATCCTCGCCACGGTGGTCGTCTACGCGGCGGTCGCGCTCTTCTCGCGCGTGCCGCTGGCGAAGTTCGCGCGGGCCGCGCTGCCGGCGCAGATCGTGGCCGTCACCACCCGCTCGTCGATGGCCGCGCTGCCGGCGATGGTGACGAGCGCCGAGGAGACGCTCAAGCTCCCGCGCACCGTGACCAGCTTCGCGCTGCCGCTGGCCGTCTCCACGTTCCGGCTCAACCAGGCCGTCAGCTGGGTGGTGATGGCGATCTTCGCCGCCAAGCTCTACGGCGTCGACCTCGGCGCGACCGCGGTCGTGACGCTCGCGGTGACATCCGTGCTGATGAGCTTCAGCGTGCCCGGCATCCCGAGTGCGAGCCTGTTCGTGGTGGCGCCATTCTTTGCCAGCGTCGGGATCCCGCCGGAGGCAATCGGCGTGCTGATCGCGCTGGACCTGATTCCGGATGTGTTCAAGACTCTGCTCAATGTTACGGGGCAGCTGGGCGCAACGACCCTTCTCGCGAGAGATGATGCAGGCTCCGGGATGCCGGGGGGAGACGGTACGGGGTCCGCGGTGTGATGCACGATGCGAGGTGCGGGGGAGATGCGGGACGCATCCATCATCCCGCATCACACCGCGGACCCCGTACCGCCTCCACCTCGCATCCCCGCATCAAAACCCCGCAACCTTCCATTTCACGATTGTCCCCGCAACCAACTCCCGCACCGCAGTAACGACCTCGCGGTAGTAGCGGTCCGCCACAACTTGGTTGAAGTCAGTTGGCCATCCCGATCCTGCCTTGTATAGCGTGATCGCCGAGGGAAACGGCACCGCACTCCATGCGCCCGGCGCGGGGTTGGCGGTGGCCATGCCGGGCCCCGTGTATCGCGACTTCTGCACGAGGGAGGAGTCGATGGCCTGGATGAACGCCGTCTCGTTGATGCCCGCGTGGCCGCCGTCCGTGCCGAAGACGCGCAGCGTGACGTCGCTCGCGAGCGACCACCAGTTCACGACGAGCGTGTTCACTCCCTTCTCGAGCGCGACGTCGCGGGCGATCTCCGAGAGCACCGCCGTCTGCGCGCCGCCATGCCCGTTGATGATGATGATGTCGCGGAAGCGGTTGCGCGCGAGTTCGTCGAGCAGCGCTCGCATGTAGGCGCGGTACGCGGCTTCGGGGATGTGCACGGCGCCCGGGTACGGCGCCATCGAACCGGTGATGCCATACGGGACGTGCGGCGCGATGAAGGCATTGATGCCCGCGTCGTCGGCTATGGCGCGGGCGATGGCGACTGGCGCCGTGTTGTCGGCGCCGTTGTTCGCGACGCCATGCGGCTCCAGCGTGCCCACGGTCAGGATCACCGTGCGAACGCGCGCCGGCACCCATTCCGCGAATTCCATCCAGTTGAGGTCGTTCATCTCGCGCGTGCGCGGCGCGGCGGCGGCAGTGGCTGTCGGAGTGCCGGCGGCGGGCCGGGCCTGCGCGGCGGCGGGCTCGGCGGCCACGGCGAGAAGGAGCGGGAACGCGAGGAGGTTGCGCATGCGAGGAGAAGTGTGAGGGGGGTACGATCGACGGCGCCCAGGACTGGCAGGGCAAGAACGTAGCATTCGCGCGAACCGCGCGGGCGACGCAACTTTCCCGCATGACCAAGACAATCAGACAGCCAGTCGTGAGTGCCCGCGGCCCCGCCGCCATCGGTCCTTATTCGCACGCCGTGTGGGCCGGCGACTTGTTGTACCTCTCCGGCCAGACGCCGATCGATCCCTCGACCGGCAAGCTGATCGACGGCGACGTGCACGCGCAGACCCTGCGCGCGTTCGCCAACCTCCGCGCCGTGCTCGAGGATGGAGGCCTGTCGATGGATCATGTGATCAAGTGCAACGTGTACCTGACCGACATGGCCGATTTCTCCCAGATGAACGAGGCCTATGGGACCTCGTTCGCCAAGCCTTACCCGGCGCGCACCACGGTCGCGGTGGCCGGGCTCCCGCTGGGAGCACGGGTGGAGATCGAGATCGTGGCGAAGCGGTAGGAAGCGCCTGGGTGGCGCCGGCCCGCGCCGCCGCCCCCGAGACCCCACGCACACACCGTTCCGAGGCCCCGTCGGAACACTCTCTTGCTCCCATCAACGTATCTTGATACGTTAATGCATGGCCTCCACGATCACCAAGACCAATCCCAATGACACCGCCGCGCCGGATGAGAGCCTCGCCCGGCACGCGGCGTTCTTTCATGCCCTCTCCGATCCGCGCCGGCTCCGCATCCTGGACCTCCTGCGCGGCGGCGAGCAGTGCGTCTGTGATCTCCAGGCCGACCTCGACATCGGTCAGTCCCTGCTCTCCTTCCATCTCAAGACGCTGCGCGACGCGGGCTTCGTGACGATGCGCAAGGAAGGTCGTTGGTCGCACTACCAGCTCGCCGAATCCGCCTTCGAGCACGCCGAGCAGGCCGTGGCGGCGTATCGCGTTCCCACCCACCAGCGCCGCCGGCTCCCCGTGAGCTGCTGCGGCTGAGGATCACTGACATGGCCACCGCCGACAATAGTTTCCGTTCGCTGCGCGAACTCGTGCCCGCCGCCACCGCCGGCGATGCTGCCTCCTGCTGCGGCCCCGACTGTTGCAGCACGGACGACTCCACGTCCGCCGCTGCCACGACCGCCCCTGCCACAACCGCTGCCGACGACATCCACTCGATCGTCCGCGAGCGTTACGGCGCCGCCGCGACCCGCGCCGCCGAAGGCGCCTCATCCTCCTGCTGCGGCGGCTCGAGCTGCTGCGGCGATGAGAAGGATCCCATCACATCCGACCTCTACGAGGCCGCGCAGGTCCAGGGCATCCCCGCTGCCGCCGTCCTGGCCTCGCTCGGATGCGGCAACCCCACTGCCCTCGCCTCGCTCAGTGAGGGTGAGACCGTCCTCGACCTCGGCTCCGGCGGCGGCATCGACGTGCTGCTCTCTGCCCAGCGCGTGGGCCCCACCGGGCATGCCTACGGTCTCGACATGACCGACGAGATGCTGACGTTGGCGCGCCGCAACGCCGACGCCGCGGGCGCGAAGAACGTGACCTTCCTCAAGGGCCAGATCGAACAGATCCCCCTCCCCGACAACTCCGTCGACGTCATCATCTCCAACTGCGTGATCAACCTCGCCGCCGACAAGCCGCAGGTGCTGCGCGAGGCGTTCCGCGTGCTCAAGCCGGGCGGACGGTTCGCCGTGAGCGATGTGATCGTGCGCGGCGACGTGCCGGCCGATGTGCGACGGTCGATGGAGCTCTGGGTCGGCTGCATCGCCGGCGCGCTCGAGGAACAGCAGTTCCTCCGCCTGCTCGGCGAGTCCGGCTTCGTGAGCCCGTCGATCGAGCCGACACGGGTGTACAAGGCAGAGGACGCGCGCGCGTTCCTCAAGGACGCCGGCCTCGACACCGCGCGCGTGGCTGACGATCTTGACGGCAAGTTCTGCAGCGCGTTCGTGCGGGCCATCAAGCCGGGGAAGCCGGAGCAGAAGGTCGCCTAGTGACGAAGCAGTCGGCAGCAGTCGAGTCACACGCATCGTGGAGCATCCGCACCGCCTCGGAGAAGGACGCCGACGCGGTGCGGATGCTCCTTCGTGATGCGGCGCTCCCGACGGCCGGCGTGCCCGACGATCTCGCGAACTTCCTCGTCGCTGAACGCGACGGCCAAGGGACGCTCCTCGGCACCGTCGGGCTCGAGCGCTATGGTGACGCCGCCCTTCTCCGCTCCGCCGCCGTCCGCGCCAGTGAGCGCGGCACCGGCATCGGCGAAGCACTGGTGAAGAGGCTCATCGAGAGCTCGCGAGCGGACGGAGTGAGAACGCTGGTGCTCCTCACGACGACAGCCGATGCGTGGTTCCCCAGGTTCGGCTTCGTGCGCATCACGCGCGCGGAGGTGCCGCAGGCGTTGCACGCATCAGCGGAATTCCAGGGTGCATGCCCGGACTCGGCGGTGGTGATGTGGCTCGAACCCTGATGTGATGATACGCGTCACCGATGCCCATCACATCGGTCGCGAAGTGGCACGAATTCGCACTGGTCAGGTCATGAAGGCGTGTGCACTATGCACGCCTGACGCGTCGCGCGCGACGAGTCGTCAGATAGCCACCGCCCTCGCTATCCCACGCCGTTGACGCTACCCGCTCCTCATCCCGCCGCGCCGATCGAACGCGTCGCCGTCCGTCCGCCATGGCTCGAGGCCTCGCGGCTCGCCGCGCTCTACCTAGCGGTGGCGGGCGGCTACGTCTTCTTCTCGAGTCGTCTCGCAACCCGGTACGCCGCCTCGACCGAGGATCTCGCGAAGATTGAGATGCTCAAGGGCCTCGGCTTCATCGCGGTCTCCACGGTCGCGCTCTGGGTCCTCAACCATCGGCAGCTCGTCCGCGTGCGCCGCCGCGACGCTCAGTTCCGCCGCATGGACCGCGCGCTGCAGCAGGCCGAACGCAGCGCGATCGCGGGCACCATTGCGCGGACCGTGGCCCATGACATCAACAACGGCCTGATGAGCGCAAGCATGGCGCTTGAGGAGCTGCAGGATCGCACGCAGGGCGACGTGGAGCTCACCGGCCTCGTGGTTGAGGCACGCGCGGCCGTGGCGCGCATTGCCGACTGGAACCGGCGGTTCTTCAATCTCGGCGCGGAACGTCCGTTGGAGGAGGTGCGGCCGTTCGACCTGGTCCCGATGCTCCGAACAACGTGCGACATCGCGCAGCGGCACGAGGCTCTCCAGCGCGTGACGTTGGACCAGGCGCTGCCGCCGTCGGCGCCCTTCCGGGGCTCCGCCGCCCTGATGCAGCGCGCGATCCTCAACCTCCTGCTCAACGCTGCCCAGGCGGCCGGCGCCGGACAGCGCGTCCGCCTCGAGCTCTCGCAGGTCGAGCATGGTCGCTATCGGCTCGTCGTGGACGACAGCGGACCGGGCATACCACCGGCGCTGCGCGCGCGTGTGCTCGATCCGTTCTATACGACGAAGCCTGACGGCACGGGTCTCGGCTTGGCCTCGGTCGTGGCCTGTGCGGATTTTCATCGCGGCGTTCTCACGATCGACGACTCGCCTATGGGGGGCGCACGCTTCGCGCTCACGTTGGCCTGATGAGAGCGGGCTAAGCTGAAGCCTGGGCCACCGCTCGCGCCAGCAGTCCCCGCCGGAAGAAAGTGAGCAAATGAAGCCCGGGTCACCGCTCACACTACCAGTCAGTCTGGCAGTGTCACGGAACCCGGGCTTTCAAATGCGCAACGCAACTTCGTGGTACAGAGTGGAGGCGGGGAGATTCGAACTCCCGTCTTGCATAAGATCTTCCGCAGCGTCTACGCGCGTGTCCTGTCGATTGATGTTTCCGAACGCTGGCCGACAGGCCGCCCACGTTCAGATGATTCTGCTAGAATCTCACCCGCCGGCGGCAGACGCACCTTTGGGCCAGCCCGGATTTGCGTTACTTGAGCGCCGCCCCGGGCGGGCTGCCTCTCAAGCACTGCTACGGTAAGACTAGGTCTTACGCAGCGAGAGCGAAGTTGTTGTTCGCAGTTGGAACGTTCTCGAGGGTTTAGCCAGGGACCCGAGGACCTGAGCGCGCAGCCACGAAGCCACCCACACAATCGAAACCAGTCGCCCCCGTGGATACGACTGGAATATAGCCGTTCGGGAAGCCCTTCTCAACCGTGGGTCATGAAGACCGGCGCGCCGGGAAGTCCCCGGCGCGCCCGCAGTTCAAGCGAATTCCACCCGGTTCCGCCCGCCGTTCTTCGCCCGGTACAGCGCAGCATCGGCCCGCTCGAACACCGCGTCCGCGTCGCCGCCGCGATGCCTGTACAGCGCCACGCCAAAGCTCGCCGTCACGGACACTTCCCCGGCATTCGTCTGCACGCGCAGCAACTCCACGCGTGCCCTGAGGCGCTCAGCCACCTCACTCGCGCCCTCGACCGTGATCGACGGCAGGATCAGCGCGATCTCCTCGCCGCCAAACCGCGCCACCACGTCGATCGCTCGACGGTCGCGCAGCAGCCCCTCCGCCACCGCCACCAGCACCCTGTCGCCCGCCTCGTGACCGTACGTGTCGTTCACGTTCTTGAAGTGGTCGATGTCGACGAGCACGAGCGCCATCACGCCGCCCTGCTGGCGATCCGTCCAATCGACCGCCTTGACGTACTCCTCCTCGAAGGCGCGACGGTTGGCGAGGCCGGTGAGTCCATCCCGGCGCGCGGTGCGGCGCTGGTCCTCGACGGCCCATGCCGTCTCGAGCGCACCGGCGGCGACCACGCCAAGGTCGCGCATCAAGCGCGCGTTCGACATCGTCAGCGCGTGCGCCGTCCGGTGACCGCAGGCGAGCGCGCCGAGCACCGGCTGCGCCTTGCCGCGCCGGATCGGCACCAGGATCAGTGAGCCGGTATCGGCCGGGATCGGCATGTCGTCGTGCAGCGCAACGCCCGCCTCGACGATCTTGCGCGCGTCGGTGAACGCGATCGGGGAGCCATCAAGGCAGACGTCGCCGAGCAACGTGCCCGGACGCACCATCGACACGCCATCGCGCGACGGCCCCATCGGCGTGACGCTCCGCACTTCACCGGTCTCGTTCGACCGGTCCCAGCGCACGAGCACGGACCACTCGGCGCCCGTGGCCTCGAGCGACTGCACGGCCAATACCGTCTCCAGCTCGAGCGGATCGTCCGTGCCCTGCAACACCATCGCCGTGCGCATGGCGTTGCGCAGCCGGAAGTTCCCGCGCGCCGCCTCGGCGCGAGTGCGCAGCAGCTCGTGCATCGCGCCCACTCGCGTGGCGTGCCGCGGCAGCCAGTACCTGAGTTGCTCGCGCGTGGGAAGGATCTTGCGTGCGTTCGCCGCGTCGAACGTCAGGGCGATGGCGCCCGCGAACTCGCCATCCTTCACCGCGGCCGCCGCGAAGGTCGGCGTGTCCGCCGCATCGGCGCCGTCGAACGCGATCACATCGCTTTGCATCACCCACGAGACCAACGAGAGCTCACGCTCGCCGCCGAGCGCCGAGTCCTTGCCGCTGCTCCAGGCCAGCGGCATGGGAGGTTCGCCACGCCAGAGACTCGCCTCCGCTGCCCCATGCTGGTCGGCGATCATGCGCAGCACGTCCACCAGGAGCCGGCGGTCGTCGCGAAGCGCGTCCTCAGGGTCGGGCGACTGGACGAGCGCATTGAGCAGCGAGTCGTCGGCATGCCCGCTCGGGATCGCGCGCCCGAGAGGCGCCGGGAGCGACTCGTCGGCGAGACCCGCGACCTCGTACGGGATGTTGCCGCCGACGGGACGACGTGCTCTCTCCCCGGCTCGCGACCAAGCGAGGGCCCCGAGCGCGACGAGTGCAGCGAGCGCCACCAATACCGTGATCATGCGGGAAATGAAATCCGGCGCGCGCGGCCGCGCGAGCGGTCAGCCGGCACTGGTCGACGCATCGAGAATGCGCGCGGCGGCGACCGCGGCGCCGAATCCATTGTCGATGTTGCAGACCGTGACGCCGGCCGCGCACGAGTTGAGCATCGTGAGCAGCGGCGCGAGCCCGCCGAACGCCGCGCCGTAACCCACGCTCGTCGGCACCGCGATCACCGGCACGCGCACCATCCCCCCAACGACCGAAGGCAACGCGCCATCCATCCCCGCGATCACGATCACCACCGCTGCGCCGGCGAGCGTCTCGCGCCGCGCGAGGATGCGATGGATGCCGGCCACGCCGACGTCCGTGATGCGAACGACCGCGTGCCCGATGGCGTCGAGGGTGACCGCCGCCTCCTCCGCCACCGGCAGGTCGCTCGTGCCCGCGGTGATGATGGCGACGCTGCGGGTGCCGCGCGCGCGCGCCGACGTGGCGCGCAGCAGCACCGTGCGCCCGAGCTTGTTCACCTCGGCAGCCGGGAACGCGCGCGTGAGCGCCTCTCGCACTTCAGGGGCAGCGCGCGTGACGAGGAATCCATCGCCCTGCGCGGCGAGGCGCTCACAAATGGTCACCACCTGCGCGGGCTCCTTCCCTTGGCCGAAGACGACTTCCGGGTAACCCTGTCGCAGCGCGCGATGCTGGTCGAGCGTGGCGAAGCCGAGTTCCTCGACGGGCGCGCCGTCGAGCTGGTCTAGTGCGGAATTGACCGCGAGTCGGCCCGCGGCCACCTCATCGAGGAGCGCGCGGACGCGATCGCGCCTCACGCGGCTTCGGCCTCTCGCATCCATGCGCTCGCGAGATACTCCTCGAAGATGCCCTCGACCTCGCCGAAGCTGTTCACGGCATGGAGCTTCTTGCGCAGGTCGGCCGAGTTCGCGAGGCCCTTCACGTACCAGCCGAGGTGTTTGCGGAACTCGATGGCGGCACCGATGGGATCGACTTCGTAGGACTGCACCATCCGCGCGTGGTCGAGCGCGATCTTGAAACGCTCCTCGACGCTCGGCGTGGCCGGCATCGGCGTGCCATCGATCAGCGCGCGCGTCTGCTGGAAGATCCACGGCTGGCCGAATGAGCCGCGCGCGATCATGACGCCGTCGCAGCCCGTCTCGCGCCACATGCGGTAGGCGTCCTGGGCCGTCTTGATGTCGCCGTTGCCGATGACCGGGATCTCGAGTGCCGCCTTCACGGCAGCGATCTCCTCCCAGCGGGCCGCACCCGAGTACATCTGCGTGCGCGTGCGCGGATGGAGAGCGATGGCCTTCACGCCCGCATCCTGGCAGCGCAGCCCGATCTTGACCGGGTCACGCATCTCCTCGCTCCAGCCACTGCGGATCTTGCAGGTGACCGGCAGGTGCGTGCCGCGAATGACCGCACGGATGACCTCCTGCACGAGGTCGAGGTCCTTGAGGCAGCCCGAGCCGCCGTTGCGCCGGACGACCTTCTTCACCGGGCAACCGAAGTTGATGTCGATGAACTCCGGCTGGAACAGGTCGGTGACGAGCGCGGCGGCTTCCTGCATGGCCTGCGGGTCGGCGCCGAAGATCTGCACGCCGATCGTCCGCTCATCTGCGCCGAAGCGCAGCTTGGAGATCGTAGCCTCGTTCTCGCGCCGGATGCCCTCGGCCGAGAGGAACTCCGTCACGACGACATCCGCCCCCCAGGCGCGGCACAGCCGGCGGAAGGGCGACTCCGACACCCCCGCCATGGGAGCGAGGAAGAGCGGGATGGCGTGGTCGACCGGATATGGAAAAGGCATGTTACCTGAAAGCTACGAGAGCGTCCAAATGCTTGCAACAGCACGATTTGACAGCGTTTTCACCCGCGGTTAGGTTCGCTTGATGGAACTAAGAGAATTCTTTTCCGAAGAAGCGGTGCAGTTGCATCTGGACGGCTCCAGCAAGGACGACATCCTGAAGGAGCTGATTGCGCTCCTCAAGCTGGGTGACAAGGACGAGGGCATGCTGTTCAAGATGCTCAAGCGCCGGGAGAACCTGGGCTCGACCGGCATCGGTCGCGGGATCGCGATCCCCCACTGCCGATCGCTGGTGGTGAACAAGCTCCGCGTGGCGTTCGGGCGCAAAAGTGCCGGCGTGGACTTCAAGGCGATCGACGACAAGCCGGTGCAGTTCTTCTTCCTGATCGTCGCGCCGCCGCTCGAGGTGTCGAACCAGTACCTGCCGGTGCTCGGCAAAATCGCGCAGTTCTCGAAGGAGAGCGATGTGCCGGAGCGGCTGCTGAAGATTTCGCAGCCGGGGGAGTTCATGGCGCTGTTGGAGGAGAAGGGGGTTTAGCTGGTTTGATTGGTTGGGCTCCCGTCGCGTGGGTTGTTGCCGCGGCGGGATGCGAGGTGGGCGCGGACTGTGGCTTGAGTGAGGGTTCCTCGGCGCGGTGATCGCTGCGCAAGCGCACTCCCAGGGCGCCTCTCTCGATGAACTCCGTTCCTATCTCCTCGAATTAATTGTCGCGCGCAGTAGCGCGCTTTGTACACCGCTTGCCGTCGCAATCACGACCGCAACGAGGATCAGAAGCGCCGCAACAGTGAAGGTCGCTCGCATGCCTGCGGCCACGGCCGCAGGATCTGCCGTCGTGATATTGGTCGTCGCAGATGCGAACGCGAAAATCGTCCCCATGACAGACGCGCCGGTGATGAGGCCGAGATGGCGCGACAGGCCAAGCATTCCGGAAATGACGCCACGTTGGTCAGGTCGCACGTCGGTCATGACGGTTGTGTTGTTGGCCGCCTGGAACGCCGCGTAGCAGGCGGTGACAACGACGATGGCGGCGACATAGCCGGCGATGCCGAACCTCCCTGGCGCCACTGAGAGCGCCAGCAAGCCGGCCGACATTCCGACCAGCCCGACGGTCGTCATTCGCGGAGCACCGAAACGATCCACAATGCGGCCGGCCAACACGCCGGTCAGTGCCGCCATGAGCGGTCCGACCGACATCACCAGCCCGACAACAGCCGTGTCGAGCCCGAGCCCGAGAGAGAGATAGAATGGCCCGACCACCAAGGTCGCCATCATCACCGTCGAGACGAGCACGGTCATGGCGAGGCCCGCGCTCAGTGTTGCGTTGCGGAACATTGCCATGCGGAGCAAGGGCGATGCGGCTCTCGACTGAGAGAACACGAAGAGGCTGAGGCCAAAGACGGCGGTCGAGAGCAAGGCCAAGTTGTACAAGCCGAATGTGCCCCGCCCGATCGTCATGGCGAGCGCATAGGCTGCGAGCGTCAGGGCGAGCAACAGCGTGCCCACGACGTCGAAGCCGGCCCGACCCGCCTTCGCCGCCCGATGATCAACGGGCAGGGTCCGAAGCGCGAGGACGAAGTTCAGAATCCCCAGTGGCACGTTGATGAGGAAGATCATCCGCCAGCCGGATCCGGCGATCAGGACGCCACCGAGCGACGGACCGAGCGTGGTGCCGAGCGCGGACATCGTCCCCAGGAGCCCCATGGCGCTGCCCGTTCTTGCTTTCGGAACCGTCTCGCTGACCAAGGCAATGGTGAGAGCCATCATGATGGCCGCGCCGAGGCCCTGTGCCGCCCGGGCCGCGAGCAGCAGCCCGAGCGTGGGTGCCACGCCGCACAGCAGCGAAGCCACCGTGAACAGACCGATCCCGCACAGCAGCAGCCGCTTGCGGCCGACCATGTCGCCAATATGTCCGGCGCTCACGATCAGGGTGGTGATCGCGAGCAGGTAGGCGAGGACGACCCACTGGACTTCCGCGAACGAAGCCGCGAATGCATGGGCCAGTGTTGGCAGGCCGACATTGGCGATGCTGGTGTCGAGCGATGGCATCAACATGGACAGCGAAAGGCAGACCAGCGTCCACCGCTCCGATGGTGCCAGTTTTCTCGCACTTCCGATGGCCGGTTCTTCGGTTCTTTCGATAGCGACTGTCAACGGGAGCTCCGCTCTAAAGGGACTCCGGAATCGGAGCTCCTGAGAGCGTAGTCCCAGACCAGAGATGGCGGAACGCGCGCCATCTGCATTGTATTCGTGCATCCAACGCCACATGTAGCGATCACACTGCGCCATGGCGGATGCATGTCGACGCCCGATCTCAACCTGCTCGTCACCCTTGATGTGCTGCTCGTCGAAGGCAGCGTCGCGCGCGCGGCGCAGCGTTTGAGACTCAGCCCGTCCGCGATGAGCCGGGCGCTGGCGCGACTACGTGAGACGACGGGCGATCCGCTGTTGGTCAGGGCTGGACGCGGTCTCGTTCCCACCCCTCGAGCACTCGAACTACGCGAGCCAGTCGGCCAACTTGTGCAGGAGGCACAGGCTGTTCTGCGCCCCGCCAGGAAGCTCAATCTCAAGCAACTCGTCCGAACCTTCACGCTGCGCACGAGCGAGGGCTTCGTGGAGAACTTCGGAGCGGAGCTCATTGCTCGCGTGGGCAGCCGAGCGCCAGGTGTACGGCTCCGCTTCATGTCCAAGACGGACAAGGACAGCTCGGCGCTTCGCGACGGGCGCGTCGATCTGGAAACCGGCGTCGTCGGGAAGTCGATGGGTCCGGAGGTCCGCGCGCGCGGCTTGTTCAGGGATCGATTCATCGGCGTCGTGCGGATCGGGCACCCGCTGAGCCAGGGCGAGGTTACGACCGCCCGCTATGCGGCCGGCGCGCATGTCCTCGTCTCGCGGCGCGGTGCAGGCGAGGGGCCAATCGATGAAGCCTTGGAGCCGCTCGGACTGAAGCGGAACATCGCCACGATCGTAGGTGGCTTTTCGGCCGCGCTGGCCTTGGCGCGAACTTCCGACCTGATCGCTGGCGTTCCCGAACGGCACACCGAGAATTTGCGGGCCGGCATGTTCTCCTTTCCTCTTCCGGTCTCCACACCAGAGATCACGGTTTCCTTGTTCTGGCATCCGCGGCTCGAGGCCGATCCCGCGCATCGCTGGTTTCGCGAGTGCGTCCGGGAGGTTTGCGCGAGGCCACTCACCGATCCATCATGATGCGGACGGGGCACTCATTCACACGTCGACGACAGGTTACCAATGGAGGATCCTGGTGGCGCCGTCAGTGGAAACGTTCGCTTCATCCTGCAGCTCGAAGGCGCTGCGACGCTGGCAGTCGCGACTTGGCTCTACACCCGCACCGACTCACCCTGGTGGGTTATCGGACCGACTCGCGTCGGCGCTCCAACGACCTAGCTCTGTGGCGTAGTGAACAACTGGACGGAGGACGAACCGTGGCGCACGAGATCAAGACCAAGACCAAGACCAAGTCGAAGTCGCAGTCGAAGTCGAAGTCGCCGACTGGCGCAGGCAAGAGCGAACCTGCATCTCGCCTCATCGACCAGCGCATCCGCGGCCTCTCCGACTGGCGCGGCGAAACCCTCGCCCGCATGCGCTCGCTCATCCTCGAGGCCGACCCCGAGATGACCGAGGAGTGGAAGTGGATGGGCACTCCCGTCTGGTCGCACGAGGGAAACGTCTGCACCGGCGAGTCGTACAGGAACGTCGTGAAGCTGACGTTCGCCCGCGGTGCCAGTCTCCCGGATCCGAAGCGCCTCTTCAACTCCAGCC
Organism: Gemmatimonadaceae bacterium; assembly: GCA_035538035.1. Classification (GTDB taxonomy): domain Bacteria; phylum Gemmatimonadota; class Gemmatimonadetes; order Gemmatimonadales; family Gemmatimonadaceae; genus Pseudogemmatithrix. Next base: position 29,626 of record DATLLD010000009.1, read on the forward strand.
TGGAAGGCAACACCCGGCGGGCGATTGACATCCACGAAGGTGAGAAGGTCGACGCGCGCGCGTTCAAGGCGCTCGTCAGGGCCGCGGTGGCCGCGAACAGCGCCTCACGCAAGCCGGCGGCAAGGAAGAAGAAGGCGAAGGAGGAGGTCGTTCTGCTCTCCGGCGGCAACCCCCAGATCGCGAAGGCGGACGGCGACGCTCCCGTGCAGGCGTACATCGCCGCGATGCCGGGCTGGAAGCGCGACATCGGGAAGCACCTCGACGCGCTCATCGTGCGGACGCTGTCGAAGAAGAAGCTGCGCAAGGCGGTGAAGTGGAACACACCGCTGTACGGCATCGAGGACCAGGGTTGGTTTCTCGGCTTCCACACCTTCACGCGCTACGTCAAGGTGACCTTCTTCCGAGGGTCGGAGTTGCGGCCGATCCCTCCAGGCCCCAGCAAGGACAAGGACACGCGCTACCTCGACATCCACGAGGACGATGAGATCGACGAGGCCCAGTTCGAGCGCTGGGTGAAGCAGGCCGCTGCCCTGCCCGGCTATCTCGCGCCACGAACCTGACCACGCGTGAGCGATCCGACAACTTCGATGTCCTCCGGCGGCAGCTCACGACGCTTCTACCATGGTACCCGGGCGAACATGAGTCCCGGCGACCTGATCCAACCCGGCTATTCGTCCAACTACACCGAACGGAAGTCACCATGGGTCTACTTCAGCGAGACGCTGGAAGCGGCTACCTGGGGAGCAGAGCTCGCTAAGGGCGAAGGGCCAGGCCGCATCTACGTCGTGGAACCGACCGGCTCGTTCATGGACGATCCCAACCTGACGGACAAGAGGTTTCCCGGCAATCCGACGAAGTCATATCGCTCGCGTGAGCCGCTTCGAGTCGTGAGCGAACACCTGGACTGGCAGGGACACTCACCGGAGGTTATTCAGGCGATGAAGGACGGCATCGCTGGTCTCGAGCCCATCGACGACTGACATCGCATAGGCCGCAGCGCAACTCACGTTCAAGCCTGAATAGCCAGGAGAACAACGATGGCAAGGATCACCGGGATCGGCGGTGTCTTCTTCAAGAGCACCAGCGACAACGCTGCACTGGCCGCGTGGTACCAGAAGCACCTGGGCCTGACGCTGGAAGGATTTGGTGGCGCCATCCTCAGATGGCCGGACGACAAGGCCGACGATAAGGGCCTCACGGTCTGGCATGTCGCAAAGAACGACAGCAAGTGGTTCAGCCCCAGCAACTCTTCCTTCATGATCAATTACCGGGTCGACAACCTGGGCGAGATGATCGAGCAGCTGCGCGCGGGAGGCGTGGAAGTCATCCAAGGACCCGAATCACACGAGAACGGAAAGTTCGCGTGGATCATGGACCCGGACGGCAACAAGGTCGAGCTGTGGGAGCCGATGGCTTGGGATGACAAGAACAAGGGTGCCTAAGCACGCACCTGAAACTGTGTGAATCACGCACGCGTACAGTGACCTCCAACGCTGCGACACGTGCGCCACGCACGAGGATCCATTCGGATCCCATCGATCACACACTGGCAGGTCTCATGAGAATCACACCCGCGCTCGCCGTCGTGAAGCACCCGCGCAGCACCACTCGCTACGTCATCGCGCGTGGCATGGTCACCGCCCTCGGTACGCTTGGCATGCTCGCCTCATCGACGCGCACGTCGGAGGCGCAGGCATCGACCCCGCAGGCGAGCGCGTGGGAGTTCCGCCTCACCAGCGGCGCGCTCGTTCCCACGGGCAACCAGCGGAACTCGCTCAAGGGTGCGGAGATCAGCGCGGCGCAGCTTTCCTGGCTCGTGCGCCCGTCGGTCGCGGTCACGGGCACTTTCGGCTGGGCGCGGAGCCGAGACCGCGCGTCGCTCAATGCTCCGAAGCTCAACGTCTTCACCTCGGACCTCGGCGTCGAGGTCCGTCCCACCCACTGGTTCGCTGACCGCCGAGTGTCGATCAGCCCGTTCGCCGGGCTCGGCGCCGGCGCACGCAGCTACGACTATCGCAAGGTGGACGCCGACGCCACGCACAACCTCGCTGGATACGGCGCCGTCGGCGCTGACGTCGGCGTGGGCCGAGTGGGCGTTCGCTTCGAAGCGCGCGACTATGTGAGCGGTTTCAAGCCACTTGTCGGTGCCGGCAAGTCCGACGCGCGCAACGACGTCGTGATGACGGTGGCGCTGAACTTCAACAGGCGTCGCGCAGCGCGGGACTGAGCGCAGGATGACGAACGCGTAACGGACATCCGAATCTCCGTTACGCGTAAGCATCGCCAAGAGGACCATAGGAGCGGCAGCTGCCGTTCCTGCCGCGAGTTCGTCGGGGCGCCGCGCAAGGTCTCGGCGCCCCGCCGCACTCAAAGCTCAGTATCTCGGATTCGTCTTCCGCGGCGCATTCCCGCAGTTCGCCGGCCAGTTCGCCGGCCACGTGCCCGGCGACTTCGTGCGATCGATGAACACCGGATCCTCCGAAGCGAGGTAGGCCATCATCGCCGCGAGCGTCGCGTTGTGCTTGAGATCGTCGAACACGACCTTGTCATATGTGTCGCGGTTGGTGTGCCAGGTGTAGCTGCCGTAGTTCCAGCCCACGGCGCCCATGCCGATCGACGGCGTCCCGTAGCAAGCGAAGACCGCGCCGTCGGTACCGCCCGGATTCCCCGTGGGCGTATCACGGAAGTTCCACGACACCACGTTCGCGCTCACGCTGTCGGTGAAGAAGCTCGGCAGCTTGGCGTACCAGTCGCGCAGGTGCGGTCCGGTGGCGGTGACGCCTTGCGCCGAGAGCGACTGCACGCGCCCCGTGCCGTTGTCCTGATTGAAGAGCGCCTGCAGGCCGCGCAGCACCTCGGGGTGATCGTTGGCGAAGGCGCGCGAGCCGTTGAGGCCCTGCTCCTCGCTCGACCAGTGACCCACGATGATCGTGCGCCGCGGGTTCGGATACACCTTCTTGAGGATGCGCATCGCTTCCATCGCCATCAACGTGCCGGTACCGTTGTCCGTCGCGCCGGACGAGCCGTCCCACGAGTCGAAGTGGGCCGAGAGGATCACGTACTCGTTGGGCTTCTCGCGACCGCGAATCGTACCGATCGTGTTGAAGGCCGGCACCTCGCCGAGCAGCTCCGCGTCGGCGTCGATGCGGACCATCGGCTTCTGTCCGTTCTCCGCGAGACGGAAGACGAGCGAGTAGTCCTCGCAGCTGAGCGTCATGGCCGGCGCGACGGTGTTGTAGGTCTCGAAGATCTCGATGGTGCCC
>DATLLD010000010.1:0-22765 GCA_035538035.1 Gemmatimonadaceae bacterium
CCGATCCTCGGCAGCGACCGCGATGCCGGCGCGGTTGAGGCAGCCCGGGCGAATGCCACCCGCGCCGGCGTCGCCGACGATGTCGCGTTCGAGCAACGGGCGCTCTCGGCCGTCCAGCCTCCGGAGGGTCCGGGGCTGCTCATCACGAACCCGCCCTATGGAGTGCGGGTCGGTGACAAGGAGCCGCTGCGCGACCTCTTTGCCGCTCTCGGGCATGTGGCGCGGACGCAATGCGCGGGATGGCGCGTCGCACTGCTCTCGGCCGATCGCGCGCTCGACGCGCAGGTGAAGCTGCGATTCGAGGAGCGGTTCCGAACCTCGAACGGCGGTATACCCGTGAGTTTGTTGGTGGCGGCGGCCCAGCCCGCGGGAACCGAACCACGCATCGCCAGTAAATAGTGCAACCGGGCGCGCCGCGGCATTGCCCGTGTCTCGCCGCCGAGCCGACAAAATGCCGACGAGGTGCGTCCGCCGAACACTCCCACAAGGAGGAGGGCTACGCATGCCGAGTTCCGTCGCCACACGGTTCATCGCGCGCGCAATGCTGTTGCTTGCCTGCGCCGCGACCCCACTCATCGCACAGGGTCCCACCGGAGTCGTCACCGGTACGGTCACCGTGCGAGGCACCGACCAGCCGGTCCCAGAACCACGCATCGTGATCGCCGGCACCGCGATCGTCGTGTATGGCAACGCACAGGGTGAATATCGGATCCCGGCGGTGCCGTCCGGGATCACGCAGGTCACTGCTTACAAGGTTGGGTACCAAGCCGTGAGCGACACCGTGCGCGTCGTCGCCGGCCAGACGACGCGACTGAATCTCCTGATGAACGTCTCGCGCATCCAGCTCTCTGACGTGGTCGTCACGGGCACGGTCGGAGACCAGCAGCGCCGCGCGCAGGCGGCGGTCGTCACGAGCATCGACATGGGCGACCTCGCGGCGCAGTCACCATCGCAGAGTTTCAGCCAACTCCTGCAGTCGCGCGTGCCGAGCGTCTCGGTGAACACCTCCTCGGGGACGGTCGGCGCGGCTCGTCGCATCAACATCCGCGGCGCGTCCTCGATCAACCTGTCGAACCAGCCGCTGATCTTCATCGACGGCATCCGGCTCGTCGAGGGGCAGCCGGGACTTGGGGTCGGCGGCCAGGTCGCCGACCGGCTCAACAACCTCAACCCCGACGACATCGAGTCGATCGAGGTCGTGAAGGGGCCGGCGGCAGCCACGCTCTACGGCGCCGATGCTTCCGCGGGCGTGATCCAGATCATCACGCGCAAGGGACGCGCCGGCGTGCCGCGCTTCTCGCAGCGCATCTCGGCGGAGTTCGGCACGTCCGACCAGAATTGGACGCCACCGTCCAACTACGCGTTCTGCACGGCCGCGACCATCGCGCCGACGAGCACGAACCCGCTCTGCCGCGGACAGGCCACGACGACGCTCGTCTCGGACAACCCGCTCGTGCGCGAGAGCGCATTCCGCACCGGCCGCATCGGCAACTTCGGTTACGCGGCCAGCGGTGGCGGCGAGGGCTACGGCTACTTCGTCTCGCTGAACCGGGACCTGCAGACCGGCACCCTGCCCAACAACGAGTTCGGGCGGTCCGGGCTGCGCACGAACTTCAACTTCATCCCGAACTCCAAGATCACCGTCAACGCCAGCGTGGCGCTGAACCAGGCCAAGTTGCAGGCGCCGATCAACGACAACAACATCTACGGCTTCCTCGGCGGCGGACTGCTCGGCTCGCCGCTCTCGCGCAGGGACGACGGCTCCGGTGCCGACGGCTGGTTCGGCTTCGAGCGCGACGTGGCCGCCATCACCGCGATCGAGAACGAGCTGATCTCGCGGAACACGACGGCGGGCTTCACCGTCAACTACCTGCCGATCAGCAACTTCTCGCACCGCCTCACCGTCGGCGGCGATTTCGTCCGGGACGAAGGCACCAGCTTCTTCCCGCGCAGCACCCGCGGCTCCTACACGGGCCTGCTCAACACGGGCTCGAACACCCAGACGCGTCGCGGCATCGACCGCTATACGGTGGACTACCTGGCCAACCTGGAGAACTCCTTCCGCGGCGGGGACTTCAAGCTCAACTCCTCGGCGGGCGTCCAGCTGATCTCGACCCGCAACGAGTTCATCGACGTCACCGGCACTGGGTTCGTGACGAATGCCAACAACGTGCCGTCGTCGGCGTCGCAGACATCCGGGACCGGCGAGCGGAGCGAAGTGCGGCAGCGCGGCTGGGTGGCGCAGGCGCAGCTCGGCCATCTGGATCGCCGGTTCCTGCAACTCGGCGTTCGCGTCGACGAATTCTCGGTGTTCGGCAGCGAGGTGGACCCGGCCATCCTGCCCAAGGTCGGCTTCTCGTGGGTGCTCTCGGATGAGCCGTACTTCTTTGGCGGCATCGACCGCGAGACGAGCGTGTTCAACGATCTCCGTCTTCGCGCGGCGTGGGGCCAGACGGGCCGCGCGCCGGGCGCCGGCGCGGCGCTGCAGACCTTCGATGCCGCGCCCAGCATAGTCGGCGGGACCGTTGAGTCGGGCGCCGTCCCCGCGAGCCCGGGCAACGAGGACCTCAAGCCCGAGCGCGGCGAGGAGTTCGAGTTCGGGTTCGACGCGAGCTTCCTGCGTGAACGCCTCTCGCTCGAAGTGACCTACTTCGACAAGACGACCAAGGATCTCATCTTGAACCGTCCGCTTCCGACCTCGCTCGGGTTCACGCTCGATCCGCTGGTCAACATCGGCGAGGTGAAGAACCGCGGATTCGAGGTCGCGGTGTCGGCCACGCCGCTCCAGATGGAGAACTTCAGCTGGGACATCCGCGGCGGCTTCGCGACGCTCAAGAACGAGCTCACCGACCTCGGCGGAGTCGCTCCGTTCGGCACGCTGAACCGGATGACCGAGGGCCATCAACTCGGTTCGTTCGTCTCGAAGCGCATCCGCAGCATCGACGAGACCACCGGCGTGGTGGTGGTGTCCGATACCTTCGAGGTCGTCGGAAACCAGTTCCCGACGTTCGAGGGAACGCTCACGAACACGCTGACGCTCTTCAACCAGCTGCGCGTCAGCGCACTGCTGGACACCAAGCGCGACTTCCTGATCTACAACAACAGCGCGTTCTTCCGCGAGACGCAGCTGGTACGCAGCATCGACCGCCTCGACCCGACGCGACTCTCGGCGCGCGAGCGGCTCCGTCGCTACGGCAACCCGACGGCCGGGCAGCCGGCGTTCGTGCAGGAGAACGGCCTGCCAACGACCGTGAACGAGGCGAGGGAGGCGTACCTCCAGCCCGGTGACTTCGTCCGACTCCGCGAGATCGGCGTCAACTGGGACATCCCGTCCCGCTGGACCGGATTCATGGGCCCCGTGGAGGCCGCCTCGCTCGGCTTTGCCGTGCAGAACGTCGCGCTCTGGACCAACGACAAGTTCACCGGCTCGGACCCCGAGGTGATCTCGACGTCGACCGGCCAGTTCACGCGCGACGATTTCCTGACGCTGCCGAATCCGCGCACGACCGTCGTGCGGCTCACACTCACCTTCTGAGGGACGAAATGCGCACCCATGGAATGCACCGTCCCGCCGCCCGATTCATCGGCGTGGCGCTCCTCTCGGCCGCCGCGTGCAGCGGCTTCCTCGAGGTCGACAACCCGAATGTCATCGATGCCGGCACGATCAACCCCGTGCAGGACGTCCCGACGCTGACGGCGTCCGGGCAGCAGTCGTTCCAGTCCGCGCTGGGCTGGCTCGCGATGTACGGCGGCTGGTTCACGGGCGAGATCGACGTCGCCGAGACTTTCCCGACCCGCAACGAGTACGGCCGGCGCGACGTCGCCGCGGCGAACGGGTCGCACAACACTGACGTCTGGTTCCCGCTCTCGCAGGCGGCCGCGTCGAACCATCTCGTGCTCGAGCTCGACCTCGTGGACCCGACCACGAACATCAACTACGTGTCCGCGCACACCTGGCTCGGCTACAGCTTCGTCCTGATGGCAGAGCAGTTCTGCCAGGGCGCGGTATATGGCGGCCCGCCGCTCTCCACCGCCGAGATGCTCGACTCAGCCATCGCGAACTTCACGAACGCGATCACCATCGGCACCGCCAATGGCACGGCGGCCGGGCTCGAGTTCGCGAACGTGGCGCGCGTCGGCCGTGCCCGCGCGTACCTGCAGGCCGGGCAGCCGGCGCTCGCCATCGCCGATGCGGCCCTCGTGCCCGCGGGTTTCGACTACTCGTTCGAGTTCGCCGATGACCCGGCAAATCGCACCCGGCTCTCGAATCGAATGTGGCAGTTCACGTTCGACCGCGGCTCGATCTCGGTGGCATCCGCGTATCGAGTGACGGACCCGCGCATCCCGTACCTCACTCCGGCGGAGCACGCGCTCTCCGCGCAGGACGCCAACGCCGGGCCGTTCTTCGTGCAGCAGAAGTTCCCCGGCTTCACGGCGCCGATGCGGGTGGCTTCGAAGCTAGAGGCGGACTACATCGCGGCTGAGGCGGGCGGCACCGCCGCGCAGCTCGCGTTGGTCGCCGCGCGGCGCTCTGCATCGGCGCAGCCGGCCTATGCGGGTCCCGGTGACGCGGCGAGCGTGCTCACGGAGTTCATGCGGCAGAAGCATCTCGATTTCTGGCTCGAAGGCCAGCGATTCGGCGACTTCCGCCGCAACCCCTCGGCCGTCGCGAACGTGCCGACTCCCGGCGCGGCGTACTTCAAGCCCGGGTTCGCGCCCGTCGGCGATCAGGTCTGCTATCCGCTGCCGGTGGCCGAGACAGACAACAACCCGAACTTCCCGTAAGAGGATCGGGGCCCGGAACAGGCCTTCCGGGCATGGCGGTAGCCGGGAACGGGCGGCGGAGCGATGCTCCGTCGCCCGTTTCGTCACCGGTTCCGTCGCCCGTTCCGTCGCCATCGATTCGTCGGCCCAGGCCTCGCGCGATGCCTTGTGATTCTGGCGCCGATTGCACCGGGCATTCGATTGACTTGCCGATTAGATTGCGGGCATGTCCAACGAGCCGATCGCGAGCGTCTTCAATGACGCCTACGCCGCCGAACAGTTCGAGGCGTATCGCCGGGATCCTGCGTCCGTAGACGAGTCCTGGCGCCAGTTCTTCCGCTTCGCCGAGATGGCGATGGGGGGTACGCGCGACCAGGCACCGGGGCAGCCGCCGGTCGCGGCTGCCAAGGAAGCTGCCGCGAAGGGCACCGGTGATGAGGACTACGCGCGCAAGGTCGCGGGCGCGGCGAGGTACACCAACGCCATCCGCCAGTTCGGCCATTTTGCAGTGCAGATCGATCCGCTCGGCACGCCACCGCCCGGCGCGCCTGAGCTGACGCCCGAGTTCCATGGCATCGCGGAAGCGGATCTCGACGGCATCAGCGGTGCGGCGCTCGGCTTCCCGCACCTCGCCACCGCCCGGGACGTCGCCAACCGCCTCCGCCTGCGCTATTGCACGAACCTCGCGGTCGAGGTCGGGCACCTGGGCAGCGAGGAGGAACGCCTCTGGTTCAGGCAGATCTTCACGGAAGAGCAGCTCACGAGGCCGCTCACCGCGGAGGAGAAGAAGTCGCTCCTGCGCCGCCTCACGGAAGTGGACGGGTTCGAGCGCTTCCTTGGCCGCACCTTCGTCGGCTACAAGCGCTTCTCCATCGAGGGCACGGACGCCCTCGTCCCGATGCTCGACGCGATCGTCGAATCCGCCGCCGCCGCTGGCGCGAAGCACGTCGCACTCTCGATGGCACACCGCGGCCGCATCAGCGTGCTCGCGCACGTGCTCGGCAAGCCGATCCCGCTGATCCTCGGTGAGTTCCAGGGCCGGCACGGCCACCTTGCCGACGCCTCCACGGGTGACGTGAAGTACCACCTCGGTTTCGACGGCAAGCACGCCACGCCGAGCGGCGAGGTCGAGGTCTCGCTCGTGCCGAATCCGAGCCATCTCGAGATCGTGAACCCGGTGCTTCAGGGCAAGGCGCGGGCGCTCCAGCGCGGCGCCTCCGACCCACGCACGCAGGACGAGAAGCTCGTCGTGCCCGTCTGCATCCATGGAGACGCGGCATTCCCGGGCGAGGGCATCGTCGCCGAGTCGTTCAACCTCTCGCGGCTGCGCGCCTACCGCGTGGGCGGCATGCTCCACATCATCGCCAACAACCAGGTGGGCTTCACCACCGACCCGACGGACGCGCGCTCCACGCGCTACGCGAGCGACATGGCGAAGGGCTTCGAGACGCCGATCATCCATGTGAACGCGGACGACGCCGAGGCCTGCATCATCGCCGTTCGCATCGCCGTCGCGTACCGCACGAAGTTCGGCAAGGACTTCCTGATCGACCTCGTCGGCTACCGCCGCTGGGGCCACAACGAGGGCGACGAACCCACGTACACGCAGCCGGTGCTGTACGAGAAGGTCCGCGCACACCCGACGCCGCGGCAGGTCTGGGGCGCGCGCCTCGTGAAGGAGCAGGTCGTCTCCGAGGCTGATGTCGAGGCGGTCGACAAGGAAGTCGCAGCGGCTTACCAAGCCGCGTTCGAGCAGTCGAAGGAGGACACCGACCCGCATCACGAGCCGCCTGCAGGCGAGGCCGTCTCGCTGACGGTGGAGACGGCGGTCGACGCCGGCCTGCTGACCGGGTTCAATGAGTCCATGCTCGCGTATCCCTCGGACTTCCATCCGCATCCGCGCCTCGCCAAGCAGCTCGAGCGCCGGCGTACGGCGCTTGGCGCCGAGGGCGGCATCGACTGGGGTCACGCCGAGGCGCTCGCGTTCGCGTCGATCCTCGCCGATGGCACGCACATCCGCTTCTCCGGCCAGGACGTGGAGCGCGGCACCTTCTCGCACCGCCACGCCGTCCTCAACGACGTCGGTACCGGCCGCAAGTACGCGCCGCTCGCCAACCTGCCGGGCGTGAAGTCGTCGTTCGAGATCTACAACTCCGCGCTCTCCGAGATGGCGGTGATGGGCTTCGAGTACGGCTACAGCGTCACGCGCCCGGACACGCTCACGCTCTGGGAAGGGCAGTTCGGCGACTTCGCCAACGTCGCGCAGCCGATGATCGACCAGTTCATCGTCTCCGATCGTGCCAAGTGGGCGCAGGATTCCGGCATCGTCCTGCTTCTCCCGCATGGCTATGAGGGGCAGGGTCCCGAGCACTCGAGCGCGCGCCTCGAGCGTTTCCTGCAGATGTGCGCCGAGTCCAATATGCGCGTCGCCTACCCGAGCTCGCCGGCGCAGTACTTCCACATCCTGCGCCGCCAGGTGAAGCTCGCCGCGCGTCGTCCGCTCGTGCTCATGCAGCCCAAGTCGCTGCTGCGACTCGCCCAAGCGACGTCGATGCTCGGGGATCTCTCGCAGGGCGGGTTCCAGCCGGTCATCGACGACCCACAGGGCGCCGAGAAGCGCGAGGGCGTCAAGCGCCTCGTCTTCTGCACCGGCAAGATCTACTACGACCTGCTCGCCAAGGGCGTGCCGGAGTCGGTGGCCGTGGTGCGCGTCGAGGAGCTCTACCCGTGGCCGCACGAGGAAGTGGCGCGCATCGTCGATGGGTATCCTGACATCGACGAGGTCGCGTGGGTGCAGGAGGAGCCGAAGAACATGGGTGCGTGGAGCTTCGTCGCACCGCGTCTCCGCGTCTCCACTGGCAACGCGCTCGTCATCCGCTACTACGGCCGCCCGGAGCGGGCGAGCCCGGCCGAGGGTTATCCGTCGGCGCACGCCGAGGAGCAGGGACGCATCGTCACCGAGGTGCTGCAGGCGCCGTTCCGCCAGACGAGCGCGCGCCGCACGGCCACGATGGCGTCGCGGGGGAACTGAGCCCTGCGGCTCAAGGGGCGGTTCCAGGGGCGGTTCCTTGGCGCCGCCCTTGGCGTCATCCTGCTGGCCACCGCGCCGCGTCCTGCCCTCGGGCAGGAACGCGGCGCGGCTGCGTTGGACCAGTTGCTGCGCGGGCTGCCCGTCACGGCGCGCGTGCTGATGATCGGCGCGCATCCCGACGACGAGGACACGCAGTTGCTCGCGTGGCTCGCCCGTGAGCACCAGGTGCGTGCGGCGTACCTCTCGCTCACCCGCGGTGACGGCGGGCAGAACCTCATCGGGCACGACCTTGGCGAGGCGCTCGGCGCCATCCGCACCGAGGAACTGCTCGCGGCCCGCCGCATCGACGGCGCCGACCAGTACTTCTCGCGCGCGTACGACTTCGGTTTCTCGAAGGACGCCGAGGAGACGTTCAAGCATTGGGATCGCGAGGCGATCGCAGGCGACGTCGTGCGCGTGATCCGCGCGTTCCGGCCCCACGTCATCGTGGCCGTCTTCTCCGGCACGCCGACGGACGGGCACGGGCATCACCAGGCGTCGGGCATCCTCGCACGAGAGGCATTCGAGGCGGCGCTCGACACCGCGCGCTTCAAGGCGCCTACGCACGGCCAACCGTGGCGTCCGCTCAAGTTCTACCGCGGCGCATGGGCCCGGAACGCGCCGGCGACGATGACCGTGCAAGTCGGAGAGTACGATCCGGTGCTCGGGCGCAGTCCCGCCGAGATCGCCGGCGACAGCCGCTCGCAGCATCGCTCACAGGGTTTTGGCGCGTTGCAGCGGCGCGGTGCGGCGCAGACGCGGCTCACGCGCGAGCTTACGCGGGTGAACGAGTCGACGCCGGCGACCGACGAGATGTCGATCTTCGATGGTGTCGACACGAGCTTCGCGCGACTCGCCCGTGCGGCGCCCGGCGCTCGCGTCGCGCTCGACAGCGCGTCGTCGCTCATTGGCAGCATCCACGCGATCGTCGACCTTCGGCGCCCGAGAGTGATGGTGCCGCTCCTCGCGCAGCTGGTCGGTCAACTGGAGCTAGCGGAACGGACTAGCGGCGACGCCGACTACGCCGCGTCGGTCGCGACGATCCATGCTCGCGCCAAGCTCGCGCTTCTTGAGGCCGCGGGCATCGCGATGGAGACGACTGCCGACGCCGAGCTGGTGGCGTTCGGCGATTCGCTGCCAACGCAGGTCCGGCTCTACAATCGCGGCCGTGACACCGTCACCATCCGGGAACTCACTTCGACAGGCATGCCGACGCGACGCTTCGACCCCGTCGTCGTGCTGCCGGATTCCACCGCAACCTTCGACCGCCGCACGATGGGGCTCGTCGATCATCGGCCATGGTGGATCGGAGACCGGAAGGGCGCGATGTTCGCGGACCTGGAGTCGCCGGCAGATGGCATCGCGCTGATCTCGTATGGAAGGCCGGAGTCGCTCGTGCCGGGAGTCGCCGTCGCCGAGAACGTTCGCCGGCTGTCCGACGTGAGTCTCCTGATCACGGTTGCCGGCGTCAGCACCACCGTGAGTGCCGGCGAGATAGTCTATCGGTACGCCGACCCCGTGCTCGGCGAGCAGCGCCGCCCGGTAGGCGGCGTGCCGCCAATCACCATCTCGCTCGAACGCGCCCTCGAGTATGTGCCGGCCGACCGTCCCATCGACCGCCGCGTGCGCGTGAGCGTCAAATCGCACACGGGGCGCGAGCGTGTGCTCAAGCCCCGTACGCTCGTCCCCAAGGGAGTGCGTGTCGAGGGGCTTCCCGACTCGCTCACGCTGGCCGCGGGCGAAGCGAGGGACATCTTCGTCACGCTCAAGGGCACGCTGCCTGCCGGTCGCTTCGAGTTCGGCGTCGGATTCGAGTCCGAGGGCACGGTGTTCGCAGAGGGTTTCCGCACCATCGAGTACCCGCACATCCGCCCGCAGCGGCTGTATCGCAGCTCGGCGATGTACCTCGAGTCCGTGCCGGTTGTCGTGCCGAAGGGACTCAACGTCGTCTACGTGACCGGCGTCTCCGACGCGTCCGCGCAGTCGCTCCGGCAACTCGGCGTGATGGCCAGCGCCGTCACTCCCGAGCAACTGCCGCTGCTCGACCTCACCCAGTTCACGACCATCGTGATCGGCCCGCGCGCGTACGAGGCCAGTCCGTCGCTGCGCACGATGAACCCGCGGCTGATGGACTGGATGCGCGCCGGCGGCACGCTCGTGGTGCAGTATGGGCAGTTCGAGATGGCGGAACCGGGAATGATGCCGTTCCCGATCACCTTCCGTCGTCCCGCCGCGCGCGTGACGATCGAGAACGCTCCCGTGCGCGTGCTCGACCCACAGTCGCGGCTCCTCAACTGGCCCAACCGGATCGGTGAGCGGGACTGGGCGAACTGGGTGCAGGAGCGCGCGGTGTACATGCCCACCGTGATCGATGAGCGCTATCGCACTCCGCTGGCGATGAACGATCCCGGCGAGCCCGAGAACCGCGGCGCGATCCTCGAGGCGACGGTGGGGAAGGGACGGTACATCTACACGTCGCTGTCGTTGTTCCGGCAGATCCCGGGAGGCATCCCCGGTGGAGTGCGACTGCTGGTGAACATGATCTCGGCGGGCGCGCAGTAGAGGCGTGAGCCGAGAGGGCTGCTTCCTGTCCTCATGCCGCCTCTCTAGCCGGCAGGTACGCCTCGATCCCCACTCCCAGCGTCAGCGTGAACAACGCCAGCGCGGCGCCCGTGTAGAACGGCACACCCTTGCCGAGGTAGTCGAACGCGAATCCGGCCCAGATGGGGCCGATCACGCGCGCCAGTCCGCCAAAGGTCTGCTGCACGCCCATGTACAGTCCGCGCTCGTGGTTCGGGATCACCTGCGACAGCATCCCCGTGACGCACGGGAAGGTGAACGCCGTGCCGAGCGGGATCAGCGCGATGGAGATCGCGAGCATCGGGTAGTTGTGCGAGAGCGGCAGCAGGGCCAGGCCCAGCGCCAACAGCACGATCCCATAGCGCGACAGGCGCGGCTCACGGTAGCGGTCCACTGCCGGCCCCAGCAGCAGCGCACGCGCGAGCACCGACAGGATGCCGATATACATGAACACCCAGCCGATGCTCGTCTCGTCAATGCCGAACCGGGCAAACAGGAAGAGTGCGAGGATGGCCGTCATCCCCTGGAACGCGCCCATGCCGATCGCGTAGATCCAGATCAGTCGCGACGCCGGGTCGCGCGGGTGCGTGGTCACGCGCAGCAGCGCCGTTCGCGAGCGCGAGACGGCCGGCCGCTCAGCCGTCCGCAGCCCGACCTGCTCGTTCGACTCGACGAGATACTTCCACGCGAACACCATGTTGACCAGGGTCAGCGCGGCGGCGAACAGGCCAGGCGCCTCCGGTCCCATGCGCGCCGACATCGACCCGAGCACCGGTCCGAGCGCCACGCCCGCATTGGTCGCCGCGGAGAGCCAGCCGAGGCTCTTGGCGCGGTCCTGCGCCTTCGTCGCATCGGCCACATACGCCTGGATCACGCCGACCGTCCCGCCGCCGGCTCCCTGCACGATGCGCGAGAGGAAGAGCAGCTCGAGCGAGTGCGCGAAGGCGAACACCACGTAGGCGACGACGCTCGCGGCGAGGCCGATCAGCAGCGCCGGACGGCGACCGAACTTGTCGGAGACCCGCCCCCACATCGGTGCGCTCAGCAACTGCGCCACCGCGAACATCGAGACCAGCAGCGCGATCGCCGCGCCTTCGCCGCCCATGCCGATCGAGTCCAGCGCCCGCCAGAGCGGCCCCTTGCCCACGAACCGCGTGGCGTAGAACGGAAGCAGCGGGAGCACCATGAGGAGCCCCACCATATCCATGAACGCCGTGATCATCAGGACGACGAGCTTGCCCAGTGGTACATCCTCCTGGCCGTGAAGACCGAATGTGCTGCGGGCCGCCAACAGAAGGACGGCACGGCGCCGAAAGATAGCCGAAGGGGATTCCTGCCGAATGGCCCCGACTGTGAGCGACTGGTATGTTCTCGGAAGTGATCGAAGCCTTGGGCGGGGCGGTCCGGAAGTCGTTGGAATCAGTCGGCCATGCCGGCAAGCTTGCCGCCGAGGCCGCGCGCTCGGCGCGCGATGTGCGCACCTGGGGACCGAACTTCACCCAGCAGGCCCGGCAGCTCGGCGTGGACTCGCTGCCCATCGGCATGCTCATTGCGCTCTTCACGGGCGTCGTGCTCGCCCTGCTCGCCAGCTACAGCTTCACGGGCGCGGTCCCGCGCTATCTCGTCGGCACGCTCGTGCAGAAGACCATCATGATGGAGCTCGCGCCAGTGCTCACCGGACTCGCGCTTGCCGGCCGCGTCGGGGCCAACATCGCCGCCGAGCTGGGCACCATGCGCGTGACCGAGCAGGTGGATGCGCTCGAGACCCTGGCATTCGATCCCATCGCCTACCTCGTGGTGCCGCGCGTGCTCGCGGGCACCATCATGTTCCCCGTCGTCGTCGGCGTCGCGATGTTCGTCGGCCTCGCCGCCGGCTGGGGCGCATCGCTGGTGCTCCTCGACCTCAGCACGCCGGAGTTCCTGAAGGGCGCCCGCCTGTTCTTCGAGTCCTTCGACGTGAGCTACGGGCTGGTGAAATCCTCGAGCTTCGGCTTCGTGGTCGCGCTCATCGCCTGTGCCACCGGCCTCCGCACGCGGGGCGGCGCGCAGGGCGTCGGCGCCGCCGCGACCAGCGCCGTCGTGCAGTCCTGCGTCATGATCCTCGTGTTGGACGCCTTCTGGGCGATCGTCTGGCTCCTCGGGAGGGCTACATGAAGAAGAGAAGCAACGACTGGCTGGTGGGCGCCTCGATCCTTGCGACCGGCGTGCTCATCGTCGTCGCCACCCTGTGGCTGCAGCAGTCGGATATCGGCAAGAAGCGCGAGGGTTACTCGGCGCGCTTCCGCGATGTGGGCAGCATGCAGGTCGGCAGCGCGGTCGTGATCCGCGGCGTGCGGGCGGGTCGCATCGAGTCGATCGCCCTCGCGGACAACGGCTGGGTGGTCACCGAGTTCACGCTCGACGAGGCCATCTCGCTTCCGCCCAACCCCGTCGTGCTGATCCAGTCGTCCTCGCTGTTCGGGGAATATCAGGCGACGGTCGCGTCGCGCGACGGCATCCCCGACAGCCGCGACGTCCGCGCGCAGCTCGCCGACGACCTGGGCGCTCCCCCGGGAGCGTTCCCGGGGGCGATCATGCCGGACATCGCGCAACTCACCGCCGTGGCCGGAGAGATCGCCGGCGATGTCGCCTCCGTGGCGGAGCGTGTGCGCACCGCCTTCGACGACGAGGCCGCGCGCGAACTGCGCTCCTCGCTGCGGAACTTCAATCGCATCTCGGCCGACCTCTCGCGCACGGTGCAGGCACAGTCGCGCAACCTGGATGCGGTGGCCACCGACGTGCGCGCCGGCGCCGGCGATCTCTCCGCGGCCGCGGCCGCCCTCGCGCGCACGCTCGCCCGCGTGGACAGCGCCACCGGCGCGGGGGAGATCCGCGGCATCGTCGAGGAGTCCCAGCGCGCCGCAATCAGCATCCGCGAAGCCAGCGGGCGCCTCAACTCGCTGATGGCATCGCTTGAGAGCGCCGAGGTCGATCTCCGCGGTGTCGTCGTGAAGGCGGACTCGCTCTTCGGAAAGGTCGATCGGGGGGAGGGCACGCTCGGCATGCTCGTGAACGATAAGAGCCTCTACCGCAACTCGGACTCGCTGATGATCGACCTGCGGGCTCTGATCGCCGACGTGAAGCGGGATCCCAAGAGGTACTTCGGGCTGAGGTTGTTCTGATTGAGGGCGCGGGAGTTCATGGCACTGGCAACCTCAACCGCAACATGTCACCACAGAGGACGGCGGAGAGCAGAGGGTCACAGAGGAGACGACGACCCGGTCTAACCCTCACCCCTGCTCCCGGCCTACACACAGGGAACGAAAACAACACACGGCGACTGGAGACTTCGGCTGAGAGTCCCGCACGTGAGACACCACTAGAAATTTGAAGTGGCTCGCTTGCTCCGTGCGTTCCCTGTGCCGTCTGTGGCCTCTGTGGTGAGAGGTTCTGTTTGCTATTCGCCGTTGACCCCCGAATCACTCCACGCGATTCAGCGCCGCCGGCGGCGCGCTGCGCCCCACCACGCCCGCCACCGCGATGATCGTCAGAACATAGGGGATCATCGCCACGAACTGCGACGGGATCAGTTGCGCCGCCTGCAACTGGATCTGCATCGTCTCCGCCGCCGCGAACAACAGGCACGCGATGCCCACCCGCACCGGCTGCCACCGTCCGAAGATCACCGCGGCTAGCGCGATGAAGCCGCGGCCCGCCGTCATGTTGTCGGTGAACTGGTGCTGGTCGAGCGCCAGGTACACACCGCCGAGCGACGCCAGCGCGCCGGACGCCAGCACCGCCACGTATCGCACGCGCGCCACCGGCACGCCCACGCTCGCCGCCGCCGCCGGATGCTCGCCCACCGCCCGCACCCGCAAGCCGAAGGTCGTGCGCGAGATGATCCACCCGAGCACCGGGATCGCGATCGCGCCGAGCCAAACGAGTGGGTTTGCCACGAGCGCGAACATTCCGGAGACGCCTTCGCCGCCAAAGCCCGCCACGCGCGGGGAGTTGGATGAGCTCTCGAAGAGCAAGTCGAGGAAGAACCGTGTCGCGCCCACCGCGAACAGGTTGATGGCCACACCCGTCACCACTTGGTCGGCCCTGAACCTGATCGACGCCACCGCGTGGATGAGCCCGAGGAACAGCCCCACGCCGACGCCGGTCACGACGCCGATCCACGGGCTGCCCGTGTAGTGCGCGCCCACCACCGCACCGAATGCGCCGCCGAGCATGAAGCCCTCGAGCGCCAGCGCCACGACGCCCGCGCGCTCGGAGAGCGCGCCGCCCGCCGCCGCAAAGAGGAACGGCACGGCGATGCGGAGCGTCTGCGCGAGGAAGAGGATGATCACGCGGTCCTCCGCTTGCCGGCGGCGTCGCGCAAGAGGCGCCGCACCTCCGGTACCGCCATCGCCACCGCCAGGATCACGATGCCCTGCAACACCTCGACGATCTGCTTCGGCACCATCGCGTTGATCGCGAGGCCGCCCTGCGACAACGTCGCGAAGAAGAGTGCCGCCAGCACCACGCCCACCGGATGGTTGCGGCCCACGAGCGCTACGGCGATGCCGAGGAATCCGGACCCGCCAGCGAACCCATCCTCGTAGTAGCCCTTGTAGCCAAGCACGAAGTTGATGCCGCCGAGCCCAGCGAGCGCGCCGGCCAGCGCCATCGCCCGCCAGGTGGTCCGCGGCACATTGACGCCGCCGTATTGCGCCGCGTCAGGCTGCATCCCCACCGCGCGAAGCTCGTAGCCGGCGCGCGTGCGGAAGAGGAACCACCAGCTGAAGGCGACCGCGGCGAGCACGATCGCGATCGTCCAGTTCGCCGCGGACCCGTGGAACGCCGCGAACCACTCGCTGAGGCGAGGCACCGTGCCGGCGCGCATGGCTTCCGTGTGCAACGTCTCCGGCACCGCCAGCCTCGCACTGACGATCCAGTTGAGGAACGCCAGCACGATGAAATTGAGCATGATCGTCACGATCACCTCGTGCGCGCCGAACCGTGCCTTGAGCACGCCCGGCACGGCGCCCACCGCGCCGCCGGCGACGAACGCCGCCAGCACGCAGAGCGGCACCGCCAGCAACGCCGGCGTCCCCGCTGGGAGCCAGAGCCCCACGATCGCCGCACCGAACCCGCCCGCCGCGAGCTGCCCCTCGCCGCCGATGTTGAACATCCCCGCCCGCATCGCGATCGACACCGCGAGCCCGGTGCAGGTCAGCGTCGTTGCCTTGTACAGCACTTGGCCGAATCCGTACGCGTTCCCCCACGTCCCCTCGACCAGCAGCTTCCAGACCTCGCCCGGCGCCTCGCCGTACGCGATGATCAGCAGGTCGCCGGCGACGAGCGCCACGAGCAATGCGACGAACGGTGCGAGCAGCCCTTCCTCGAGCTTGGCCCTCACGCCGCCCCCTGCGCGCCGGTCATCCACGGTCCCAGCACTTCCTCCGAAGCCTCCGCGCGCGGCATCACCGTCACGAACCGGCCGCCGTACATCACCGCCACGCGGTCCGCGAGCGCCAGCACCTCGCGCAGTTCCGCCGACACCAGCAGGATCGCCTTGCCCTCGTCCCGCGCCCGTCGCAGCTCCGCATGGATGAACTCGATCGCGCCGACATCCACGCCGCGCGTCGGCTGTGCAGCCAATAATGCGACGAACGGTCGCCCCATCTCCCGCGCGATCACGACCTTCTGCTGATTGCCGCCGGAGAGCGCACTCGCCGGCAACGCCGCGTCCGCCGGCCTGATGTCGTACTGCGCGATGCGCGCTCGCGCATGCTCGGCCACCGCATGCCGGTCGAGCTGGCCGAGCACCCCGCGCGAGAAATGATGCTGCTGGCCGAAGATCAGATTGTCGGAGACGGGATACTCGAGCACAAGCCCGCGCCGATGCCGGTCCTCGGGGATGTGCGAGAGCCCGGCGTCCCCGCGTTCACGCACCGAGAAGTCCGTGATCGCGCGGTCGCCCAGGCGGATCACGCCGCTCGTCACCGCGCGCAGGCCCGCGATCGCCTCGAGCAACTCGGTCTGGCCGTTCCCTTCGACGCCGGCGATGCCGAGGATCTCGCCCGGCGCGACGCTGAAGGAGACGCCGTTGACCGCCTTCTCGATGCGGGCGCCACGCACGGTGAGGTCGCGTACCGCGAGCGCCGGCATCGCGGCGCCTGCGGCGGTGGCCGCGGTCGTCTCCGCGGCCTCGGCAGGCGCCGTGGGCACGACCACGACTCCCGCGGCCTGCACAGCCATCAACGACACGTCGCGCCCCACCATCGCCCGGGCGATCTCGCGCGGCGTCGTCTCGCGCGTCGAGAGTCGAGTGACGGTCTCGCCGTGCCGCATCACGGTCACGCGGTCCGTCACCTCCATCACCTCGTCGAGCTTGTGCGTGATGAGGATGATGGTGGCGCCGCCGTCGCGCACGCGACGCAGCACCCGCCACAGCTCGGTCACCTCCGGCGGCGAGAGCACCGCGGTCGGTTCGTCGAGCAGCAGGATGCGCGCGCCACGGTAGAGGGTCTTGAGGATCTCCACGCGCTGCGCCTCGCCCACGGAGAGGTCGGCCACCAGCCTTCCGGCCGGCACCAACAACCCGCTCTGCGCGGCCAGCGCCTCGACCTCCCGCACGGCGCGCGCGCGGTCGAACGTGCCGACGTTCACCGGCTCGCGGCCGAGCACCACGTTCTCCGCCACCGTCAGCGTCGGCACGAGCATGAAGTGCTGGTGCACCATCCCCACGCCGGCGGTGATCGCCGCGGCGGTCGACCATCCCGTCACGTCGCGCCCACCGACCTCGATGGTGCCCGCGTCGGGCGCGAGCATCCCGCTCAGCACCTTCATCAGCGTCGACTTGCCGGCGCCGTTCTCGCCGACGAGCGCGTGGATCTCGCCCTGCTGCACCTCGAGCGTCGCCGCGCGGTTCGCATGCACGGCGCCAAAACGCTTGTCGATGCCGGTCAGCCTCACGGCCGGCGCCGGGGATTCGCGCGTCATCGAACGCGAGGCATTCGCGTCGCTCATCGGTCGCTCATCGGGTCGATGGCACGCGGATGCGGCCGGCGATGATCTCCTCGCGCAGTGCCTCGACGCGCTCGCGCACGCTCTCCGGGATCAGCGCGCGATTGTTCTCGTCATACACGTAGCCGACGCCGTTCTCGGCGAGCCCGAACTGGTAGATGCCGCCCTTGAACGTGCCGTCCTTCACCCGCTGGATCGCGTCGAACACCGATTCGTCCACGCGCTTCACCATCGACGTGAGCACGCGGCCCGGCGCTTCGGTGTACTGGTCCGCGTCGACGCCGATGCCGTACCGGTTCATCGAGCGCGCCGCCTCGAACACGCCGAGCCCGGTCGAGCCCGAGGCATGGTAGATGACGTTGACGCCCTGCTGGTACTGGCTCAGCGCGAGCTCCTTGCCGCGGCCCGGGTTGGCGAACGCATCCGGCGTCACGCCCGCGTACTGGACCAGCACCTCGCAGTCGGGGCAGACGCGCTTCACGCCGGCGCGATACCCGGCCTCGAACTTGTGGATCAGCGGCGAGTCCATGCCTCCCACGAAGCCGACCTTCTTGGAGCCGCCGACGAGCGCCGCCAGCGCCCCCACGAGGAACGACCCCTCCTCCTCCCGGAACTTGAGGGCGGCGAGGTTGGCCGGTGGTTGGATGACTTTCCCGGCCGCGTCCACCGAGACAGCATAATCGACGCAGGCGAACGCGACGCCCGGGTACTCGCGCGCCAGGACGGTGATGTCGTCGGTGAAGATGAAACCCACGCCGATGACGAGGTCCATTCCCTCGGCGGCGAGCAGCCGCAGGCCGGCCTCGCGATCGGAACCTTCGCCGGGCTCGACGAATCGCACGCGCGCGCCAAGTTCGCGCGCGGCGCGCATCGCGCCGATGTAGGCGCCGTCGTTGAACGACTTGTCGCCGCGCCCGCCCATGTCGAACACGACCCCGACCTGGAGCGCATCCCCCTCGGGAATGCGCTCGGCGCCGGCCGGGTGCACGAACAACAGCGCGACATGGGCAGCGAGCAGCGCGCCCACCAGGATCAGGAGCTTTCGCATCGAGGCAGAACGTTCGCCCGCCGCCGGAGGGAGGGCAAGGCGCGCCGGTCCGGTCCGGAGCCGTGCACCGTGACAGGCCGCACTATCATCGTGCGGCCTCCGTACTTTGATTCATCACGCATGGCCGACCGCATCCGCACACGCTTCCTAGTCATCGGTTCCGGGATCGCCGGCCTGCAGAGCGCCTGGCGCGCCTCCGATCACGGCGAAGTGCACGTGCTCACCAAGCGCACGCTCAAGGACTCGGCCACGGCCTACGCGCAGGGTGGGATCGCCGCGGCGCTCGGCGCCGGCGATTCGCCGGAGCTGCACCGCATCGACACGCTCGCGGCCGGCGCCGCGCTCTGCGATGCGGCGGCCGTGGAGGTCCTGGTGGCCGAGGGGCCGGCGCGCGTGCGCGAACTCGCGGGGGAGGGCGGAGCGGTCTTCGACACCGACCTCTCCGGACGCTTCACCCTCGGCCGCGAGGCCGCCCACTCGCGAAAGCGCATCGTCCACGCGCACGGCGACCAGACTGGCGCCGAGGTCGCGCGCGCGTTGATCCACCGCGTGGGCGAACGGGCCAACATCAACGTGCTCGAGAAGGCGCGCGCCCTCGATCTCGTCGTCTCCGGCGGGCGGTGCTGCGGCGTGCGGGCCAACATCGAAGGGCGCGCCGTCGAGATCATCGCCGACGCGACCATCCTCGCGACCGGCGGCTGCGGCCAGCTCTATCGGCACACCACCAACCCGCAGGTCGCCACGGGCGATGGCTACGCCATCGCGCATCGCGCCGGCGCCAAGCTCGCCGACATGGAGTTCGTGCAGTTCCACCCGACGGCGCTCGAGACGGCGGAGAATCCGCTGGCGCTGATCTCCGAAGCCGTGCGCGGCGAGGGCGCCGTGCTCGTCAACGACCGCGGCGTGCGCTTCATGTCGCGGCGCCACAGGCTCGCCGAACTCGCGCCGCGCGACATCGTCGCCCGCGAGATCTTCAGTGAGCAGCAGCGGGGGCAGCGCGTCTGGCTCGACGCGCGCAAGCTGAGCCGCACTTTCGCGCGCCGCTTTCCCGGGATCCTCAGCATCTGCCTCGCCCGCGGCATCGACCCCCGGCGCGACCTGATCCCGGTGACGCCCGCCGCGCACTACATGATGGGCGGCGTCGTTACGGACCTGGCCGGCCGCTCGAGCCTCGAACGGCTCTACGCCTGCGGCGAGGTGTCGCGCACCGGCGTGCACGGCGCCAACCGCCTTGCGTCCAACTCGCTGCTCGAGGGGCTCGTCTTCGCCGAGCGCGTGGCGCGCGACGCCGTCAACCAACCGCGGCTCGCGCGCGTGCCGCGCCTCGCCGCGTGGGATGTCGCGCCGCTCAGCGACCGCGGCGCTGCACAGGTCGCCGCGGACGAGATCCGCACCGTCATGTGGAACCACGTCGGCATCGATCGCAATGCCGCGGGGCTGCGCGAGGCGCTGCGCGCGCTCGAGTCCGTTCGCTCGCGCCTCGCGCCCGGCGCGACCGAGGAGCTCAACATGGTCGAGACCGCGATGTTGATCGCGCAGGCCGCGCTGCTCCGCCGCGAGTCGCGCGGCGGGCACTTCCGCAGCGACTTCCCCAAGCCGAAGAACAAGTGGCGGGGCAAGCACATCGAGTGGTGAGCGGAGCATGGTGCGGGAGCGCAGTCGGCGCCCCCGCACCGAATGTCACCAGCCGAGCACGCTCGCGAACACCAGCGGCACGACGATCGTCGCGTCCGATTCGATCACGAACCGCGGCGTCGTGGACGAGAGCTTGCCCCACGTGATCTTCTCGTTGGGCACGGCGCCGGAGTACGAACCGTAGCTCGTCGTCGAGTCCGACACCTGGCAGAAGTAGCCCCAGAGCGGGACCGTCGTGCGGCCGAGATCCTGGTGGAGCATCGGCACGACGCAGATCGGGAAGTCGCCGGCGATCCCGCCGCCGACCTGGAAGAAGCCGATCGTGCTCTGCGCCGTCGCCGTGGCCGTGTACCACTCGGCGAGCGAGAGCATGTACTCGATGCCCGTCCGCACGGTGTGCACGTTCTTCACGTCGCCCGTGATCACGTGCGAGGTGAAGATGTTGCCGAGCGTCGAGTCCTCCCAGCCGGGAACGAACATCGGCAGGTTGCGCTCGGCGGCGGCCAGCAGCCACGAGTCGCGCGGGTCGGCATCGTAATGCTCGGTGAGCGCGCCGCTGAGCAGCACGCGGTAGAGGAACTCGTGCGGGAAGCGGGGCGTGCCCGCGCTGTCCGCTGCCGTCCACTCCTCGAGGATCACCTTCTCGATGCGGCGGATCGCCTCATGCTCGGGGATGCAGGTGTCGGTGACGCGGTTGAGGTGACGCGCCAGCAGTGCCTCCTCGTCGGCCGCCGTCAGCTCGCGATAGTTGGGCACGCGCACGTAATGACTGTGCGCCACGAGGTTGAATACGTCCTCCTCGAGATTCGCGCCCGTGCAGCAGATCGCGTGCACCTTGCCGGCGCGGATCATCTCGGCGAGCGAGCGGCCGAGTTCGGCGGTGCTCATGGCGCCGGCGAGCGTGACCAGCATGCGGCCGCCGCCGTCGATGTGCCTTGAGTACCCGGCGGCGGCGTCCACCAGCGCGGCGGAGTTGAAGTGCCGGAAGTGGCGGGCGATGAACGCGGAGATCGGGGATGTGGTCGACATGCGGACACCATAGTCGATCCGCACGCAGAATCAAACCGGCGGCGCGGTCCCTGAGAGGAATCCGGTGGCCGCGATCACCGCGAACGCCACGAGCAGTTCGGCGCCGATGCTGCGCATGACCTCGGGATGTTCGCCGCGCGCCAGCCGTGCTTCCGCCGTGCGCCAGTGCCATGCTCCCGTTGCGAGCGCGACGGCCACCAGCACCAGCTTGCCAGCGAGGAGTCCGCCCCAGGCAGTGCGCACGAGGTCACCCGGCCCGGTGAGCATCGTGAGCGCGGCATAGAGGCCGGTCAGCGCCAACAGCGCAACTGCGCCCTGCGCCACCCTGTGGAAGGCGGCGATCAACGCCGACGTCGTCACAGGGCTGAGCCTGGCCGACACCCGCCAGAGATGGAAGAGCGAGCCGACCCAGAGTCCTGCCGCGAGCACGTGCACCGTCGCGACCGTCATCGCCAGCACCGGACGCGCCTCGGTCGAGGGATGTCCGCCGAGTCCCGGCGTCATTGCCAGCACGATCACTGCGATGGTCGCGGCACGCCATCCTCGGGGCCGCCCAGACCGCGCCACGGAGAATGCGAGCAGCGTAGCAGTCGCCCAGACCATCTGGAGCTGGGCGGCCTTGCCGGACTGCGTGGTGAACAGGATCGCGTTCAGCGCCGGGTGCCATGGTTCGCCGGGCTCCAGGAAGTCGAGCATCTGCACGCCGACCCGCGCCGGCACCACGAGAAGCAGCAGGCCCGCGGCTGCCATCGCCGCGCCTGCGGTCATGCGCTCGGAGGGTGCTCTCTCGGTCGTCTGCAGGCCGCTGTGGGGGAGCACCAGCCAGTGGATGCCGAGCGCCCCGATCATCACCACGAGGGTGGCGTAGAGCGCCGCGCTGAGCAGCGAAGGAAGAATGGCTGACATCAGGGCGTTGAAGCTTTCACCGTGAACATGAACGTGCCGCGCACGACATGCCCATCACCCGCCATGGTCCGCCAGTCCACCGTGTAGGCGCCCGGTGCGAGTGTCCCGGTGAAGGGGGCCTCGATGGGCGACCGCGCGGCCGCAGCACGGCGGAGCGGGCCCGTCGCGACCGTATCGCCCGCCGCCGATCGCACGAGCACGCGCGTCACGCCGGGTTCGGTCGGCATCGAGAACCAGAGCTGCACCGCCTTCGGAGCGGCCACGACACTGCTGTCGGCCGGAGAACTACGTTCGAGGCGCAGGTGCCACACGGGCGACGCCGGCGGCATTGCGGACACATCGGGCTTCACGGTCCGCAGGGGACCGAAGCCGAGCAGTGGCACGATCGCGAGCGCCGCGACGACGATCAGTGCCGGGTGGTTTCGAAGCCTCATGACCGAATTCTACCCGACTTCACGCGCGGCGGCACCCGCCGACTCCCGCCGCGCACCCGCGCGGACTACGTTGAAGGTGATGCCTACCTCCCGCACTGCCCCCCACGGGGATCGCGAGACGGCGGCCCTCCGGAGCCGGATTCGCGCTCTCGCGGCCGAACGGAACGCCGTGATCCTCGCGCACAACTACCAGCGCCCCGAGGTCCAGGACGTCGCCGACTTCGTCGGCGACTCGCTCGGACTCTCGCGCGAGGCGGCCCGCACGGACGCCGAGATCATCGTCTTCTGTGGCGTGCACTTCATGGC
>DATLLD010000011.1:0-2076 GCA_035538035.1 Gemmatimonadaceae bacterium
CAGGAAGATGCGTGAAGCCGCCAAGCGCGAGGACGCGACCGAGAAGGCCGCGGTCACGCCAGCCCCGCTCGCCCCGGCACGCGAGTTGCTCGGTGACATGCTGATGTCGCTCGGCCGTCCAGCCGAGGCGCTCACGGAGTATCGCGCCACGCTCCAGCGCGCGATAGCGTGGCCGCAACGAGTTTCGCGCAGCAGCTCGAGCGACTCACCCGTCCCTGAGCACGAGACCACACCCGCAACCGGATACCCAAATGCACTCCTCGTTCCGCGCCGCACCGCTCAAGAACGACACTGGCCGATCGCTCCTCGCGACGCTCGCCTTCACGCTCACCGCCGCGTTCGCCGCGATCCTCGCGGCGCCGGCGGTGACGCCGCTCGCCGCGCAGGTGGGCAGCGGCGGCGGCGTCATGATCAAGGCCGGCGTCTCCTATGGCGACGTCTCGAACAGCGGCGTATTCCCCGGAGGAGCCAGGCGTCGTGACGGCGCCGCCGCCGGACTCGGGTTCCTGTCCGGCGGATTCTCCGGGATCGGCGTCGAGGCCCTCTACGCCCAGCGCGGCATCGTGGGCCTGCCCGGCAGCTCGCGCGAGCTCGACTACATTGACGTGCCGGTCTACCTCCGCCTCGCGGTGGCTAATCCCGCCGTCGAGCCGTTCGCCTATGCCGGGCCACAGGCCTCGTTCGAGCTCAAGTGCGACTCTGACGGCGGTTCGTGCCCCTCGGGCCGGCCGCGCATCAGCTACGCCGGCGTGATTGGTGGAGGAGTGCGTTTGCCAGCGGTCGGAGGCATCCAGGTCGAAGGGCGCTACGTGTACGGACTGACTGACCTCGAGCTCGGCACGATCGCGGATTCGGAGAGCTACCGGACGCGGTCGTTCATGCTGCTGTTCGGGCTGTCGTTCTAGGGCGTCACGCACGAATCGAAGGTTCGCGCCTCACGTCCCGGCACGGCGCGGACGTGGGGCGCGAACTCGATGAGACACTCACGGAGGGATCATGAGCCAGGAGTACAAGCCAGCTGGCTACAACAGTGCCTCCCCGTAACGCCGAGGTGCGCATTGATGACTCGGTGGTCACGCTCGCCGACGGCGCGCCGGGGGAGTGGCCGGCCATGCCGGCGCATGTGCACATCTACGTCACGGATGTCGATGCCCGCCACGTTCAGGGTCGCTCGTCGTCTATCTCAATTTCCGATACGGGTGGTCGCGGCGACCCGATCTCGGGGACCTTGTGCAACGAGAACCGCGCGACCGCGATTACTTCTTCAGGGTTATCGGCGCGACGTCACCGTCACGCTCACTCCGTACCTGGGCATGGAGTGGCACGCGCGACAGCTCAACCGCCGGGGCAACCTCTGGCGGCTCTCGGACGAGGAACTCGACTCCGTCCAGCAACGCTACGCCCCGCGGGAGGGCGAGCGCTTTCGGCACGGCGAGTTGATCGCGGCGTTGGACGGCCAGGTCCTCACCCGCGACCAGCTCCTGGTGCTCCACGCGATCAACGGTCTCGACCTCTACGTGAGGCGCGTCGGACTCGTGAACAAGCTGATGCCGGCCCCCGTTCGCGAGGATCCGGACACCGTGCTCATTGGCGACGCGTGGGTAGACGTGCCGGGCTCGCTGGCGCTCCGGCGCACGTACGGCGGCGCCCGGCAGGTCGTGCTCGAAGGCAGGTGGGTCGATCCAGGTTCCGCATCGATTCCGCTCTAGTATGCCGGCATCGGCCAGCGGCTTGCGATGGCGCTGGAAGCGCGCGGCCGGCCGGACGAGGCCCGGGAGGTGATGCCGCTCGCCGCCGCGGTTGCCGGCGCCGTTCGCTGATTGCCCAACCATGCCGCGCGCCGTAGCGTATGGGAGCAACAGCAGACCACTCCGCACCTCGTGACATGACAGCCATCGAGTTCCCGACCCCTGACCCGCGCAGCCTCGACGACGCCGCCCGCCCATTCGCCGAGGCCGTCTCGGCCAGCTACGCCGTCAAGCGCATGATCGGGCGCGGCGGCATGGGCGTGGTCTACCTTGCGCGCGACCGCCGCCTCGACCGGCTGGTCGCCATCAAGACGCTGCCGCCCGCGCT
>DATLLD010000012.1:0-18914 GCA_035538035.1 Gemmatimonadaceae bacterium
CCAGCGCGCCGCGACGATCTCGCTCTCATGCGCGCCGAGCGGCCAGCCATACCGCGCCTGCGATGCGACGCCGGTGGTTCCGGGCGCGCCGATCACCGTCTACACGTCGCTCGCCGACGCACTGAGCTACCCGATCGCCCGCGCCGGAGTCGCGCTCGCACGCGGCTCACTGGCCTCGCGCGATCCCTCCGTGGCGGTCGCCGTGGCGGAGCCACTGACGGAGTCGGCCACCAGCGTGCGGTTCACGGCCGTCGGCGCAGGCACGACGTGGTTGGTCGTGCGGGTGGACGACGCCGTCGACTCCGTGCGCGTCACGGTTGGTCCGTAGCCGCTGCACGGTAAGGCGTTGAAAGCGCGCCCTCATCAGGAGATTCGAGTGAAAGCCTGTCACGCTACGATGGTATTGGCCTGCCTGGCGCTCGTGACCACCGGCTGCAAGCTCGAGCCGCCGTTCGAGCGCACTAACCCGTATGACACGGGTGGCATCGTCAAGATCGACATGCTGGGACCCGACACGATCCACAGCCGCGGCGAACGGTTCCAGATGCAGCTTCTCGGGGATCCGGCGCTTCCCTCGAATCTCTTGGTCACATGGCAGGTTTTGATCGTGGAGAAGCGTCCGGTTTCGACCGCGAGCGTTCATCCTCTGTTCGACGGTGCCTATGTCGTGGAGCTCGCTTCGGCGATCTATGAGCGCGTCGAGCTCTCCGCGCTGCTTCACGACCGCGTCGTCGGCAAGGTCATCTACGTCGGCCAGCGCGCCACGACCATCTCGCTCTCATGCGCGCCGAGCGGCCAGCCATACCGCGCCTGCGATGCGACGCCGGTGGCGCCGGGCGCGCCGATCACCGTCTACACGACACTCACCGACGCATTGGGCTACCCGATCAGCTTCACCGAAGTCGCGCTCGCACGCGGCTCGCTGGCCTCGCGCGACGGCGCCGTGGCGGTCGCCGAGCCACCGACGGGACTGGCCACCAGCGTGCGGTTCACGGCCGTTGGCGCAGGCACGACGTGGCTGGTCGTGCGGGTGGACGACGCCGTCGACTCCGTGCGCGTCACGGTTGCACCATAGCCGCCGATACAAGTGAAAGCATAGGCGATGCCCGTGAACTGCCGGAGCGGTGTCCGCATCCCGCAGTCAGTGACGACTCGTCGCGGCCGCGCCGGCCTCGACCGTCTCCCGCAGGCCGTCGAGCATCGCCTTCCAGTTTCGCCTATACTCCTCGCGCTTCTTCTCGTCCGGCTCACTGCCGCCCATGTTGAACTGGGCGAGCGTGAGCTTGGTCAGCGCGCCCTGTGACGCCAGGCGATAGCGCACGAGCTGCTGGTGCTGCGGGGCGCTCGACTCGCCCTCGAGCTCGCTCCAGTGCGTGTAGCTCAGCTCGTGGCCGGGATCGATGGTCCGGATCTCTCCCCGGTCGGTGAACGGCTTGCCGTTCCACTCGCCGCGGAACGTGATCGGGTGCCCGACTTCCCAGTCGGTGATGACTTCCGCGCCGAACAGGTATTTCTTGATCAGCTCGGGCATGGTCAGCGCGCGCCAGACGGCATCGACGTCCGCGTCGATGATCGTTTCGAGTTCCACAACTGGAGAACGCATGGTTGGCTCCACGGAGTGTGCATAGATGCGAACGCGCAGCGGCGAGGCCACGTTCCGCGAAAAGAAGGAACTCCCCGAGCGCGCGTTCGCCTCGAAGGCCGCGCTCCACAAGTGGCTCTCCGCGCACCACGCCAAGGCAGCCGGACTCTGGATCCTGTTCGCCAAGAAGGGCTCCGGGCACCGGTCGGTCACCTACGACGAGGCCATCGACGAGGCACTCCGCTTCGGATGGATCGACGGGCTCAAGAAGACGAGCGAGCGCGAGGGCTACTACAAGCTCCGCTTCGGGCCCCGCGCGCCCCGCAGCCTCTGGTCGCGCATCAACAGGGACAAGGCACTCGCGTTGCTCGAGCGCGGCGAGATGGAGCCCGCCGGCATGGCCGCCGTCGAGGCCGCGAAGGCCGACGGACGTTGGGAACGCGCATACGAGAGCTCCCGCACCGCCACCGTCCCGGACGATCTAGCCGCGGCCCTGGCCGCGAAGCCCAAGGCGGCCGCGTTCTTTGAGCGTCTCGACCGCGCCAACCGCTACGCGGTGATCTGGCGCGTGCAGACGGCCAAGCCGACGCTGCGGGACCGTCGCATCACCGAACTCGTGGCGATGCTGGCCAAGGGCGAACGCATCCACGGCTAGCCGTCAGACCGCGAACGGGTACGTTTGCGGCATCCCCGCGCGCGCGGTCACGTCCAGCGCGTCCACCGCGTGCGTCTCGTCGAGCCACACCCACTCGTCGAACTGGCGCGCGATGTTCGCATCGAAGTAGTGGCTCTGCAGCTCCGTCTCCGGCCGGTAGATCACGCCGATGGCACGCTCGAGGCGCTCGGCGGAGAGCTGCCGGCGCAACTCGCCCGCTGCCGTGCGCAGCGGCAGCAGGAACGACGGCACCGCGGAGTCGTGGAAGACGCGCTCGTAGCTCCGCTCGTGCGACGGTCGCACGAGCTTGATCTCCATCGGCCCATCCCAGTCCGACGCCGCGGCGACGCTGCCGTGGTGCGTGCCGAAGCCGATAAGGTATGCGCCATCGCCGTACGCGTCGCGAGCGAGCTCCCCGACGTTGTGCTCGCCGCGCGATCCCATCTCGGTGAAGGACGCGTCGCCCAGGTGCGAGTTGTGCGCCCAGACCACCGCGCGGGCATCCGGCGCGCGAAAGGAGAGCACCGACTCGAGCGTCATGAACATGTGGTCGTCGCGCAGGTTCCATGCGGCCACCGAGCCGCCGTACATCAACCGATAGTACCGCTCGGCGTTCGACACGAGCTGCGCGTTGCGCTCGGCGTCGAACAGCCGCTCCGGGTCCTCGTCATGCTTCCTGGCTTCGAGGCGGCGACGCGTGATGTCCACCAGCATCTCGACCACCCGGGACTCGCAGGCACGATAGCGCCCGGAGAGCACGGCTGCGCCGTACGCCGCCGGGTCGTCGTCCCAGGGATCCATGCACGCGTAGCGCCGTCGCGCGAGGCGCGCCGCTTCGGGGTCGACGTCGTCGAGATAGCGCAGGACTGCGGCGATGGAGCGATGCAGGCTGTAGAGGTCCAGCCCGTATACGCCGGCGCGCCGTGTCGGGTCGCGCAGCGATTGATTGTGGTCGCGGAGCCAGTCCACGAACGCCATCACCTGCCGGTTGGCCCACATCCAGGTCGGGAACCGGTCGAACGCCTGCTCCGGATGTGGCTCGACGTCGGTGCCGCGCACATGACTGTCGAGGCGCTGCGCCTCCGGCCAGTCGGCCTCGAGCGCGACGACGGTGAACCCCTTCTGCTCGATCAGCGCGCGCGTGATCCGCGCCCTCGCCTGGTAGAACTCCGCCGTGCCATGCGAGCTCTCGCCGAGGCAGACGACGCGCGCGTCGCCGATGCGGTGCAGCAGGGCGTCGACGGCGAACCCGTCGACGTCGTCGAAGGGTTCGGCCGCGTCGGCGACCAGCTGCGGCAGGTGCGGGGTGCGCGGCGGCTGCTCCTCGTCACGCCAACCTTCGTTGCCGATCAAGGGCACGAAGCTGACGGGCCCGAGATCGTCCTCGTCCCATCGGTCGTGCGACACGCGCCGCACGCGGAGCAGCCGCTGCAACCGTGCGCCCCCGACCGGGATCACGAGCCTGCCGCCGACGGCGAGTTGCCGCTCGAGCGCCGCCGGCACTTCCGGCCCGCCGGCGCCGACCATGATCGCGTCGAAGGGCGCCGCCTCGGGCCATCCGAGCGTGCCGTCATCCTGCCGGAGCTGGACATTGGCGTAGCCGAGCCGCCGGAATCGTTCGGTGGCCGACCGCACCAGCGTCGCGTGGCGCTCGATGCCGTAGACCGCGCTCACGATGCGGCTGGCGACGGCCGCCGCATAGCCCGAGCCGGTGCCCACATCGAGGAGACGGTCCGTGGGCCTCAGCTCGAGCGCCTCGAGCATGAGGGCGACGATGTACGGCTGCGAGATCGTCTGCGCCTCATCGATCGGCAGCGGCGTGTCCTCGTAGGCGAACTCCACGAGGTCCGACGACACGAACTCCGCGCGGCTCACTTCGCCCATGGCGCGGAGCACTTCACCGTCGCGCACGCCCCGCGCCGAGAGCTGCTGCTGCACCATCGCCTGCCGTGCCTCCGAGCCGGCGATGACCATCGTGGCCTCCGGATGATCGTGCCTGCAGAACGCGCCCTCGCAGCGCGGGGTTCCTCGCGCCGGGGTGATTCGAGCCGGGGTGATGCGCGCCGGGGTGATGCGCATCACGACCCGCACTTGCGCGCCGTTGCACATTTCCCCGCAGCCGCGTCGGCACACGAGAGTCCGCCGCGCGGCATCCCGACCACCTCAGACCAACGACATGCTGCCCACCTCGCTGCGACGCGCCACGCGCGCCGCAACCTTCGCGTCTGCCGCTGCCCTGGCGGCGTGCGACATCCCGAGCGATCCGCCGATCTTCCAGCAGACCTGGATCGTGCCGAGCGACTCCATCACCGTCGGCGCGGCGGAGCTGCTGCCCGCGGGCATGACGGTGACGACGACGGCCACGCCGACCTTCGTCATCACGACGCCCGCGGCGGCAATCGCCACGACGCTCGGCGAGATCTGCGGACAGCCGGCGTGCCAGACGCCGGTGACCGTCGTCGCACCCACCCCCGCGTTCGCGACACCCGCCGGGATGCTCGAGTCGTCGATCTCCATGCCGGCCGGCGTCACGTCGGTCACCGTCACGGGCGGCACGCTGAACGTGTCGATCACGAACAACCTCGGGTTCGACCCGCTGCGCCCGAACGGCGCGGCCACCGCGCCCTATGGCGAGATGACCGTCTCCATCGGGAACGGCGCGCTGGTCCAGGACTACGTCTTCACCGGCACGCCGACGAACGGGCTGGCGAACGGGCAGACGCGCGTGTTCTCGCTCCCGCTGCCCACCGGCACCTACACCAGCATCGCGCTCGAGCTCTCGTTCGACGTGCCCGCTGGCGCGCCGGCCTCGATGAACGGCTCCAACGGGCTTGGCCTCTCCGCCACGATCCAGAACCTCGCGGTCTCGAACGCGACCATCGAGGTCTTGGGCCAGCCGGTCAACACGGACCCGACCGAGTTCGACCTCGAGGACGTCGACTTCGGCGATGACGTCCAAAGCGGCGCACTGCTGATCACGACGAGCAACCCGTTCACCGCGACGGCCGCGCTCAACGTGGCCATCGAGGCGCCGGCGCAGTCCGGCGCGGGCGCCGTCTCGATCACCAAGCAGCTGACGATCCCGGCTCAGCCGACATCCACGTCGACGATCCAGCTCACGGGCAGCGAGATGCGTTCGGTGCTCGGCAAGCAGGGCGTGACCATCCGCGTGACCGGCAGCGTCAACGGCACCGGCGCCGGTGGCACCGTCATCATCGCGCCGGCGTCACAGATCACCGTGCGCACGCAGGTGCAACTCACCGTCAACATCGGGGCCTGACCATGACACGCACCATCGTCGCGGGCCTCGCCCTCGCCATCGCCCCCTTCGCCGCGTCGGCGCAGGGCAACGCCTCCGCCGCCGCCGGCGGCATGGGCGGCAACTACACCGCGCTCGCGCGCAACTTCAACGCCGTCTCGTGGAACCCCGCGAACCTCGGCCTGCCGGGCAACGCCCGCTTCTCGCTCGCGCTCGTGTCGCCACAGCTCGGCATGGGCACGGGGCCGGTCACGCTCTCGGACTTCAACGACTACAGCGGACAGGTCGTCCCCGCGTCCGTGCGCAACACCTGGCTGCAGCGCATCTCCGACAACGATGGCCAGGCCATCGGTGGTGACCTCGACCTGACGCCGATCGCCCTCTCCATCGGCCCCGTGGCGCTCAGCACCACGACCACCGCGCGCGCGAATGGCGCGATGCCGGCCGGCGTCGCGGAGCTCCTGTTCTTCGGCAACGCCGGGCGCACGGGGAGCGCGCAGGACTACGCGTTCGACGACCTCAAGGTCGACCTCAACGCCACGACGACGATCGCCGCCGCCTATGGCCGCAAGCTCGCCTCGGTGCCGCTGCTCGGCGACTTCGCCATCGGCGTGACCGGCAAGTACATCGTGGGCCACGGCATGGCGTCGATGCGCGACAACGGCTCCACGCTGACGTCCAACCCCGTCGCCGTGCAGCTCGACGCGCCGATGGTGCTCACCGACACCAGCACGATCAACAACGGCAGCGGCTTCGGGCTCGACGTCGGCGCGGCCTGGGCCTTCGGCGAGTTCCGCGTCGGAGCGTCGCTGCAGAACATCATCAACACGTTCCAGTGGAACACGGACGACCTGTACTACATGCCGGTGAAGGCGACCTTCGACGAGTCGTCGCGCGAGTCGGAGATCGATGAGATTCTGCCGCTGTCGTCGGCCCCGGCCGCGCTGCGCGAGGAACTCACGGCGCGCATCGACAACAGCAAGCCAAGGCCGACGCTGGCACTCGGCGGCGCGTACACCGGCTTCCGGTTCCTGACGCTCGCGGCCGACATCCGCCAGCGCTTCGGCGACGGGCTCGAGCTCGGCCCCAAGACGCACATCGGCGTGGGCGCGGAGCTGAAGGTCATCCCGTTCGTGCCGCTGCGCGCCGGCGTCACGAGCCTCTCCGGCGGCATGCGCTACAGCGGCGGCATCGGGTTCGAGTTCGGTGTCGTCAACCTGCAGGCCAACGCTTCGCTGATGGAGGCCGATGGCCGCAGTGACACGCTCGGCGGCTTCACGATCAGCTTCGGCGGTCGTTGAACGCGGGTCGTCACTCGCAGTGAAGGGGCCCGGCAGCGAGTGATCGCTGCCGGGCCTCTTGTCACTACACCGCCGCGAGCCGCTGCTCGATCGCCGCGAGCCGCTCGTCGATCCTCCGCGCCAGCGCGGCCGCGTCGTACTCCTCCTTCTTGTAGAAGGTGATGCCGCCGCCGACCTCGAGCCGCGCATGGCGCACGTGCGCAATGTTCTCGATGCCCATGCGTCGCGCGGCGGCGGCGATCTCCTCGCGCGACACCTGGTTGCGGCGCAGCGCCTCGTTGACGATGTGGCCTTCCTTGATCAGGTCGTCCGGCGTGCCGTCGAGCGCGCGGCGTGTGCGCATTCCCCTGAAGGTCAGCCGCACGGCGAGATGATTGAGCAGCATCATCACCGCGGCGCCGACCAGGCCGCCGACGAGTGACTGATCGTCGCCCACCATCGCGTCCTGCACGGTGTTCGAGATCAGCAGGAGGATGATCAGGTCCGCGGGGTTGAACTCTGCCATCTCGCGCTTGCCCAGCAGGCGGAATCCCATCAGCAGGAACGCGTAAACGGCGACCGTGCGGATGATCTTCTCCGTGGCCGGGATTCCCATGTCCAGCATGCTCTGCATGATCTCTTGCACACGCGCCTCCTGTCAGTGCCTCGTCCTTCGGGGATCTGTGGCATACACCGGATTCGCACCATTCCAGTGGGCTTGCCTAGGCCGGCGCGGCACCAGAATGGGGCGGTGCCGCCGCCTCGCATCATGAGAGGCGATGGCTCGACGGATGGCACGCCGCTTGCCCATTCCTGTTGCGCCGACGACTCGCCATCTGCTTCTTGGCGCCGGTGCCCCATCCACAGGAAGGCCCCGATGCCGCACAGCTTCCACCGCGCCATGATCGTCCTCCCCGTGCTCGCCGGACTCGCGAGCTGCAACACGGCCCACGAGCGCCTGTCCGTGGAGGCCAACGGTCCCATCACCATCTACGACGCGCGCGACGCCGCGCTCTGGCCGGTGGATGAGTTCGGCATCGGTCCGTTGCGCGCCGGCGCCCCGCTGGCCGTGTCGACCGCGCAGCTGTACGGCGACATCCGCGTGCCGGAGGGCGAGGAGGCGAGCGACTGCAGCTACGCCGACTGGTCCGACGCCCCGGCGGGCGTCTACGTGATGCTCGAGCAGGGCGTG
Source organism: Gemmatimonadaceae bacterium (assembly GCA_035538035.1). Classification (GTDB taxonomy): domain Bacteria; phylum Gemmatimonadota; class Gemmatimonadetes; order Gemmatimonadales; family Gemmatimonadaceae; genus Pseudogemmatithrix. Next base: position 7,969 of record DATLLD010000012.1, read on the forward strand.
GTCGCGCGCATCGAGGTGGACAGCGCGAGCGTGGCGACGTCGGCCGGTGCGCGCGTCGGCGACACGGAGGCGCGCATCGACTCGCTCTACGCGGGGCGCGTGGTGCGGCAGGTGCACAAGTACACGGACGGCCGCTACCTCGTCGTCCGCGCCTCACAGGGCGCGCGCGGCGCGACGACGGACCCCGCCACAGCCGCCGAGTCACCCGATGGATTCGCGTTGATCTTCGAGACCGACGGCGAGCGTGTGACCCGGTACCGCGCGGGGCGGTATCCGGCGGTCGCATACACAGGGGATTGCTTCGAGATCCAGGTGGCAGGCGGCGGGTGACAGGTAGCAGGGTCCAAGTGAAAGAGGGGCGCCCCCAGCATCAGCCGGAGGCGCCCGTCTCTCATCAACGACCTGCTACCTGAAACCTGCTACCTGCTACCTCTGGTTCAGAGATCCTCGTCCAACGGACCCGCCATCATCGGCGCGTCCGCTTCGAGCTGCGGCGTCAGGAAGCTCGCCGGCAGTTCGCCGAGCCCGCCGAACTCCGGCGCGGGCGCCGGCGGCGGCTCGATGTCCATGTCCACGTCGTGGTACCGGTACATGCCGGTGCCCGCGGGGATCAGGTGGCCGATGATGATGTTCTCCTTGAGTCCGAGGAGGTTGTCCTTGGCCCCGCGGATCGCCGCGTCGGTCAGCACGCGGGTGGTCTCCTGGAACGACGCCGCCGAGATGAACGACTGCGTGGTCAGCGACGCCTTCGTGATGCCGAGCAGCAGCGGCTCGGACTGCGCCGGACGCGTCTTCTTCTTCTTCGCCTTGTCGTTCGAGTCGCGGAACACGGCCTTGTCGACGTTCTCGCCCTCGAGGAACTCGGTGTCTCCCGACTCGGCCACGCGGACCTTCTGCAGCATCTGGCGCACGATCACGCCGATGTGCTTGTCGTTGATCTTCACGCCCTGCAGGCGGTAGACCTCCTGCACTTCATTGAGGAGGTACTCCTGCACCGCACGCGGTCCCTTGATGCGCAGGATGTCGTGCGGATTGACCGGACCTTCCGAGAGGCGGTCGCCGGCGCGCACGCGGTCGCCCTCGTGCACGCGCAGGTGCTTGCCCGACTGCACCTCGTACAGGTGCGGCTGCTGCGACTCGTCCAGCGAGCCGCTGACGTCCGTCGGCTGCACGAAGATCTCGCGCTTGCCGCGCTTGATGTCGCCGAACCGCACGACGCCGTCGACCTCGGAGATGGTCGCCGGATCCTTCGGCTTGCGCGCCTCGAACAGCTCCGCCACGCGCGGCAGGCCGCCCGTGATGTCGCGCGTCTTGTACGCCTCGCGTGAGATCTTGGCGATCGTCTGGCCCGCCGCCACCGGCGAACCGTCGCTGATGATGAGCTGCGCGCCCACCGGGATCACGAAGTCGCGGACCTTCTTCTCCTTGCCGCCCTTCGACTGCCAGATCTCGATGTGCGGGTGCTTCTTCTTCTCGCGGTCCTCGATCACGACGCGCTGGCGGAGGCCGGTGAGCTCATCGAGCTCCTCGGACACCGTCTCCTCGTCGACGAGGTCCACGAACCGGACCTCGCCCGTGACGTCGGCGATGATCGGGTTGGTGTACGGGTCCCACGTGAAGATCACCTGCTCCTTGGCGACCGTCGAGCCGTCCTCGACCATCAGGATGGCGCCCAGCGGCACGGCCAGGCGGGCCATGATCGGGGCGTTCTTGTCGGCCGTGGCGCGAATGTAGAGCTCGCCCTCGTACGACGTCACGATCTCCTGGTTCTCCGGGTTCGTGACGTGCACCAGCCGGTCGCCGAACTCGACGACGCCGGTGACCTTCGACTTGCGTGCCGTCTGCTCGGCGATGCGTGCCGCCGTGCCGCCGATGTGGAAGGTGCGCAGCGTGAGCTGCGTGCCCGGCTCGCCGATGGACTGCGCCGCGATGATGCCGACGGCCTCGCCCAGGTCGACCATGCCCATCGTGGCCAGGTTGCGGCCGTAGCACATGCGGCAGAGGCCGCGCTTGGCCTCGCAGGTGAGCACCGAGCGGATCTTCACCGTCTCGATCCCCGCCTCCTCGATCGCCGTCGCCGTCTCCTCGTCGATCATCGCGCCCGCTTCCACCAGCAACTGCGGGCGTCCGGCCTCGTCGAGCAGCTGAGGATCAACCACGTCCTCGGCGGCGACGATGCCGACGATGCGCTCGGCCAACGGCTCGATGATGTCCTCGCCTTCCTTCAGCGCCCCGACCTCGAGGCCCATCACCGTGCCGCAATCCTCCTCGGTGATCGTCACGTCCTGCGCGACGTCGCAGAGGCGCCGCGTCAGGTAGCCCGCGTCGGCCGTCTTGAGCGCCGTGTCCGCGAGGCCCTTGCGGGCGCCGTGCGTGGACGAGAAGTACTCGAGCACCGAGAGGCCTTCACGGAAGTTCGACTTGATCGGGTTCTCGATGATCTCGCCGATGCCGCCGGTGAGCTTCTTCTGGGGCTTCGCCATCAGGCCGCGCATGCCGGCCAGCTGGCGGATCTGGTCGCGCGAACCGCGCGAGCCGGAGTCGAACATCATGAACACGGTGTTGAAGCCGTTCTGCGACTCGCGCATGCGCTTCACCATCGCATCGGCGATGTCGTTGTTCGCGTGCGTCCAGGTGTCGATCACCTTGTTGTAGCGCTCGCCGTTCGTGATGTTGCCCGTCTGGTACGCGCGCTGGAAGCGCATGACGCGGGTCGTGGCCTCCTCGAGCAGCGTCTCCTTCTCGACCGGGATCTCGAGGTCCTCGATGCCGATCGACACGCCGCCCTGGGTGGCGTTGCGGAAGCCGAACTCCTTGAGCCGGTCGAGGAACGCGACCGTGCCGGCGAGCCCCGCCTTGCGGTAGGACTCGAACACGAGCTCGCCCAGCGCCCGCTTCTTCATCTCGCGGTTCTGGAACGGCAGCTCGGACGGCACGATGCCGTCGAACAGCACGCGGCCGGCGGTCGTCGTCACCCACGCGTTGTCGCCTTCCGGCTGGCGGCCGAAGTAGCGCACCGCCGTGTGCACGGTCATCTGCCCGAGCGCCAGCGCCATCTCCACCTCGGCCGCACTGCCGAACGAGCGCAGTCCTTCCTGGGCCTTGGCGTCCTTGAGGAGCGCGTCGTACCCGAACGGCGCCTTCGTCGCGAAGTAGCAGCCGAGCACGATGTCCTGCGACGGCTCCGCCACCGGGCGGCCGTCGGAGGGCTTCAGGATGTTGTTCGACGAGAGCATCAGCACGCGGCACTCGAGCTGCGCCTCGTACGAGAGCGGCACGTGCACCGCCATCTGGTCACCGTCGAAGTCGGCGTTGAACGCCGCGCAGACGAGCGGATGGATGCGGATGGCCTTGCCCTCGACCAGCACCGGCTCGAACGCCTGGATGCCCAGGCGGTGCAAGGTCGGCGCGCGGTTGAGCAGCACCGGATGGTCGCGGATGATCTCCTCGAGGATCTCGAACACCTCGGACGACTCGCGCTCCACGATCTTCTTGGCGCGCTTGACCGTCTCGGCGATGCCCTTCTCGACGAGCTTGTGGATGATGAACGGCTTGAACAGCTCCAGCGCCATGGCCTTCGGCAGGCCGCACTGGTGCAGCTTGAGCTCCGGGCCGACGACGATGACCGAACGGCCGGAATAGTCCACGCGCTTGCCGAGCAGGTTCTGGCGGAACCGGCCCTGCTTGCCCTTGAGCATGTCGGAGAGCGACTTGAGCGGGCGCTTGCCGCGGCCGCGGATCGCCTTCGAGCGGCGGCCGTTGTCGAACAGCGCGTCCACCGACTCCTGCAGCATGCGCTTCTCGTTGCGCAGGATCACTTCCGGCGCGCGATGGGCGATGAGCTTGGTGAGGCGGTTGTTGCGGTTGATGACGCGGCGGTACAGGTCGTTCAGGTCGGACGTGGCGAAGCGCCCGCCGTCCAGCGGCACGAGCGGCCGCAGGTCGGGCGGGATCACCGGCACGACGTCGAGGATCATCCACTCCGGCTTGTTGCGCGTGCCCGAGTGGTCGCCCGAGTTGCGGAACGCGTCGATGATCTTGAGGCGCTTCAACTCGGCCTTCTTCTTGTGCTGCGACGTCTCCACGATCACCTGCGCGCGGAGCTGCTCGGCGACCTTGTCGATGTCGAGGCGGCGCAGGAGCTCGCGCACCGCCGGCGCGCCGATGTCGGCGAGGAAGGCGCTGTCGCCCTCTTCCTTCGCCTTCAGCCGCAGCGCCAGGTACTGGTCCTCGTCGATCAGGTCGTTCGCGCTGACCTCCTGCTCGCCCGGATCGATGACGACGTAGTTCGAGTAGTACACCACCTTCTCGAGGTCACGAAGCGTGAGGTCGAGGAGGTTGCCCATCGGGGACGGCAGGGTCTTGAAGAACCAGATGTGGGCAACGGGCACGGCGAGTTCGATGTGGCCCATGCGGTCGCGACGGACCTTGCTGAGGGTCACTTCGACGCCGCACCGGTCGCAGATCACGCCGCGGTAACGGATGCGCTTGTACTTGCCGCAATGGCATTCCCAGTCCTTCACCGGACCGAAGATGCGCTCGCAGAACAGGCCATCCTTCTCGGGCTTGAACGAGCGGTAGTTGATCGTCTCGGGCTTGGTCACCTCGCCCCACGACCACCAGCTGCGGAGCCCCGCCATCTCGAGGCGCTCGCGCTCCTTGGCGTCCTTGGGGCCGCGGATCTCCTCGGGGGAGGCGATCCGGACCTGGATATAGTCAAACGCTGATGCGCTCTTCTCGCGCACGCTGCGGAAATCGATCATCGGTTATTCCTCGCTGCCGTTGCCGAAGGTGGACGGCGTCCCACCGTGCCCCTCGGCGTGCGTATCCATCGTGACGTGGATGCCCAGCGCCTGCAGTTCCTTCACGAGCACGTTGAACGATTCGGGGGTGCCGGGTTCCGGCAGGTTCTGCCCCTTCACGATCGCTTCGTACACGCGGCTGCGTCCGTTCACGTCGTCGGACTTCACCGTCAGGATCTCCTGCAGGGTGTGCGCGGCGCCGTACGCCTCCAGCGCCCAGACTTCCATCTCGCCGAAGCGCTGGCCGCCGAACTGCGCCTTGCCCGCCAGCGGCTGCTGCGTGACGAGGGAGTACGGTCCGATGCTCCGGGCGTGGATCTTGTCGTCCACCAGGTGGCTGAGCTTCAGCATGTACACCTGGCCGACCGTCACCGGGTTGTCGAACAGCTCGCCCGTCCGGCCGTCGCGCAGGCGGATCTTGCCGCCCGGCAGCAGGCCACCGGCCTTGATCAGCTCCACCGTCGCCGCATCGGCGTCGGCGTCGGCCTTCTTGCCGAGCATCGCGGCGAGCGCCGGATACCCCATCTCCAGCAGCATCGCGGCGGTGTCCAGCTCCGCCTTCTTCTCGAGCTCCTTGAGCGACTTCCTGAACTCCGCCTTCTGCGCCGGCGTCGGTCCGTCGGCATCGATGACTTCCTGGTGGAAGGCACGCGAATGCGCGACCGTCTCGAGCTCGCGCGCCGCCAGCTCCTTCGCCGCCGACACGAGGTAGTCGAACAGGCGGTTGTAGGCGCCCTTGGACTCCGCGCTCATCGTGCGGCCGTTCAGCTCGTTGATGTTCGCGTCGTGCATGAGCTCCACCTTGTCGGCGTGCTCGATCTCCGGACGCAGGTCATCGAGGATGGCGCGCAGTTCGTCCGCCTGGAACGCCGGGGCGGGCGTCTCGAGCGCCAGCGAGTTCCTGACCCACTCGAGGCCGGCGAGGCGCAGGGCCAGGCCGATCTCGCGCTCGTTCGCGCCCTGGAACACCGGCGTCTTGGCGTAGAAGCCGAGGATCTTCGCGGCCCACCCGAGGTGGGTCTCGAGGATCTGCCCGACGTTCATGCGTGACGGCACGCCGAGCGGGTTGAGCACGATGTCCACCGGACGACCGTCCGGCAGGAACGGCATGTCCTCCTCGGGGACGATGCGCGCCACGATGCCCTTGTTGCCGTGACGGCCGGCCATCTTGTCGCCCACCGAGATCTTGCGCTTCTCCGCGAGGTAGACCTTCACCAGCTGGATGACGCCCGGGGGCAGCTCATCCGGCTGCAGGATGCGGTCGATCCGCTCCTCGGCCTTCTCCTCGATGCGCGCCTTCACGTGGTCGGCGGCATCGATGATCTCGCGCACCTGCTCGTTCACCTTCTTGTCCGCGACCCGGAACGTCTTCAGGTCGAGGGTGATGAGGCGCATGTCGCGGAGCATCTCCTCGGTGAGCGTCGTGCCCGCCGGGATGGCCTCCTCGACCGTGCCGTTCTGGAGCGCGAGGGCGACCTTCTGGCCGACCAGCAGCGCCTTGATCTCGTCATCGCGCACGTCGTTGACGCGCACCTTCTCCTCGCCCTCGAGCCGGCGGACCTCGCCGATGCGCTCGCCGCGATCCTTCTCGACCACCTGGTCCTCGACCCGCGAGAAGATCTTGACGTCGATGACGACGCCCTCGACTCCCGGCGAGACCTTCAGCGACGAGTCCTTGACGTCCTTCGCCTTCTCGCCGAAGATGGCCGTCAGCAGCTTCTCTTCCGGCGAGAGCTCCGTCTCGCCCTTCGGCGTGATCTTGCCGACGAGGATGTCGCCCGGGCGCACGTGCGCGCCGATGCGCACGATGCCGCGCTCGTCGAGGTCCACGAGGGACTCCTCCGAGACGTTCGGGATCTCGCGCGTGATCTCCTCCTGCCCGCGCTTGGTGTCGCGCACGTGCAGCTCGTGCTCCTGGATGTGGATCGACGAATAGACGTCGTCCTTGACCAGGCGCTCCGAGAGGACGATGGCGTCATCGAAGTTGTGGCCGTACCAGGGCATGAACGCCACGGTCACGTTCGAGCCCAGCGCGAGCTGGCCGAACTGCGTGCCGGCGCCGTCCGCGAGGACGTCGCCCGCCTTGACCTTCTGCCCGAGCTGCACCAGCGGACGCTGGTTGAGCGCGGTGTCCTGGTTGGTGCGGCGGTACTTCTTGAGCTTGTAGCGGTCCTGCTGCGTGAGGCGCTGCAGCGGGGCGTTCTGCTCGCGGTTGGCCTTGGAGCCGCCGCCCGCGTCGACGATGATCTCGTCGGCGGTCACGCGGGTCACCACGCCGGCGCGCTTCGAGAGCACGACCGCGCCCGAGTCCACCGCCACCTTCTCCTCGAGCCCCGTGCCCACGAACGGCGTCTGCGGGTTGAGGAGCGGCACGGCCTGGCGCTGCATGTTCGAGCCCATCAGCGCGCGGTTGGCGTCGTCGTGCTCGAGGAACGGGATCAGCGCGGCCGCGATCGACACCAGCTGCTCGGGCGCGACGTCCATGTAGTCGACGCGCGACGCCGGCAGCAGCGGCACGTCCGCCTGCTGGCGGCAGAGCACGAACTCGTCGATGAACGAGCCGTCGTCATTGAGCAGCGCGTTGGCCTGCGCGATGACGGCGTCCTCCTCGCGGTTGGCGTCGAGCCACGCGAGTTCGTTCGTCGCCTTGCCGTTCCGCACGATGCGGTACGGCGTCTCGATGAAGCCGAGGTCGTTGACGCGCGCGAAGCACGCCAGCGACGTGATCAGGCCGATGTTCGGGCCTTCCGGCGTCTCGATGGGGCACATGCGCCCGTACTGCGAGTAGTGCACGTCGCGGACCTCGAAGCCCGCGCGCTCGCGCGTCAGGCCGCCCGGTCCGAGGGCCGAGAGGCGCCGCTTGTGCGTCAGCTCGGCCAGCGGGTTGGTCTGGTCCATGAACTGCGAGAGCTGCGACGAGCCGAAGAACGCCTGGATCACCGCCGAGACGGTGCGCGCGTTGACGAGGTCGTCGAGCGAGATCTTCTCGCTGTCCTGGTTGATGCTCATGCGCTCCTTGACCAGGCGCGCCATGCGCGACAGGCCCACGGAGAACTGGTTGGCGATGAGCTCGCCGACCGAGCGGATGCGGCGGTTGCCGAGGTGGTCGATGTCGTCCACGTGCCCGCGGCCCTCGTGCAGCTCGACGAGGTAGCGGATGATGGCGATGAAGTCGCCCGTCGACAGCACGGTGTGGTTGGCCGGCGTGTTGAGGTGCAGGCGCTGGTTGATCTTGTAGCGACCCACGCGGCCGAGGTCATAGCGCTTGGGGCTGAAGAACAGCCGCTCGAGCGCCTGCTTGGCCGTCTCCTTGTTCGGGGCGTCGCCCGGGCGGAGCAGCGAGTAGATCTGCTTGAGCGCCTCGTCCTCGCTCTTGGTCGGGTCCTTGATCAGGGTGTTCTTGATCAGCATCGACTCGGCGCGGCCGGACGGCACGAAGCACGAGACCTTCACGACCTCGGCCTTCCGGAGGCGCTTGACCAGCGTGACGTTCAGCGCCTGGCCGGCCTCGGCGATGATCTCGCCGGTCTCGGGGGCGATGACGTCCTGGGCGAGCGTGCGGGCCTGCGGGCGCTCCTGGCGCTCGAAGGCGTCGAGCTCGTCGCGCAGGTCGACCGCCTGGTACGACGCGAAGACCTTGATCTTGTCGATCTTCTGGCGGCGGAGGCGGTTGAACACCTCCTCGGTCAGCTCGTCACCCTCGCCGACGAGCAGGCTCGCCTCGGCGCGCTCGCGCTCGGCGCGGGCCTTCTTGGTCTTCGCCTTCGGGGCGTCCTCGGCAGTGGCCTCGCCGGGCAGCTCGACGGACTCGGCGATGATCGCGCCGATGATCTCGCGGTCACGGCCTTCCTTGCGCTTGGTCAGGTCGAGCTCGCGCACGCCGAAGAAGAGGCGGTAGATGTCCGCGTTGGTCCCGTAGCCGAAGGCGCGCAGGAGCGCGGTGGCCGGGAACTTCTTCTTCTTGTCGATATGGACGAAGACGACGTCGTGGATGTCGACGGTGAACTCGACCCACGAGCCGCGGAACGGGATGATGCGCGACGAGATGAGGCGCTGGCCGTTCGGGTGCACGGACTCCTCGAACACGACGCCCGGGGAGCGGTGGAGCTGGGAGACGATGACCCGTTCGGCGCCGTTGATCACGAAGGTGCCCAGCGGCGTGAGCAGGGGCAGCTCGCCGAGGTAGACCTCCTTCTCGATCTGGTTCTTGAGGCGCTTCTTGTTGTCGACCGGGTTCTCCTCGAACACGGTCAGCACCAGCGTCGCCTTGAGCGGCGCCGAGTAGGTCATGTCGCGCTCGATGCACTCCTCGACCGAGTACTTGGGCTCGCCGAGGGTGTAGCGCTTGAAGTCCAGCGAGAAGTTCTCGTGGACGTCCGTGATGGGGAACAGGTCCTTGAAGACCCGCTCGAGGCCGACGTCCTCGCGGTCGTGTGCCGCGGCGTCGAGCTGGAGGAGGGATTCGAAGGCGCGCGTCTGGATGTCGAGCAGGTGCGGCATTTCCATGCCGTGCTCGAGCTTTCCGAAGGAGATCTGCGTGATCATGGCAACCCGGGGCTCACCCGTGAACAGGCGAAAACCGCCTCGTCCCCGGACTGCGCTTTTTGCCAAAGGCGTCCGGAGCGAGGCGAAAGGAACGTCAGATGTGCTGCGACTGCGTGTGGAGCGTGCGTGACTGGCGGATCATTTGCGGGACCAAGTGAGGGTGGAAGGATCCTCGGGGCCCCGGGTGTGATACCCCGGGGCCCGAGGCCTTCGCCCTTACTTGATCTCGGCGACGGCGCCTTCGGCCTCGATCTTGGCCTTGAGCTGCGCCGCCTCGTCCTTCGAGACACCGGCCTTCACCGTCTGGGGGGCGCCATCCACCAGGTCCTTGGCTTCCTTCAAGCCAAGACCGGTGATCTCGCGCACCACCTTGATGACCTGGATCTTCTTCGCGCCGGTCTCCTTGAGGATGACGTCGAACTCCGTCTTCTCCTCGGCGGCCGGGGCAGCCGCGCCACCATTGCCCGCGCCGCCAGCGGCGACGGCAGAGATGGTCACGTTGAACTTCGTCTTGAACGCCTCGATCAGCTCGGTGAGCTCGATGACCGACATGCTGCCGATCGCGTCGAGGATCTCGTCCTTGCTCATGGTCGCGTTAGCCATTGTACCGTTCTCCAAAAGTGTTCCCCAGGACGACCTGGGAGCGTGTGATCAGGCAGACGCCTGGGGGATTTCCGAGACTGCGGACGGGACTTCGGTCGAGCCAGCGGCGTCGGCGGCGGGGCCACCGAGCTGCTCCTTCTTCGCCTCGAGCGCGAGGGCGAACATCGACAGCACGCTGTTGAACGTGCCGACGAGGATCGACAGCGCCTCGTTCCGCGTCGGGAGCGACGCGAGCTTCGTGACCATGGCCTGGTCGATGGGGGCGCCTTCGTAGATGCCACCCTTGACCGTCGGCTTCTGGTCGTTCTCCTTGGCGAAGTCCGTGAGGAGCTTGGCCGCGGTGATCGGGTCCTTCGTGACGACGACGCCGGTCGGGCCGCGCAGGCGCTCGCCCGTCAGGCCGGACTCGTTGACGGCCCGGAGGGCCAGCGAGTTCTTGATGACGACGTAGTCCACGCCGGCCCTGCGCAGGCGGCGGCGGAGTTCCGTCATGCGCTTCACGTTCAAGCCCGTGAAGTCTGTGTAGTAGACCGCCTCGGCGCCCTCGAGCTTGCCCTTCAGCTCTGCGACGAGCAGTTCCTTGTCGGATCGCTTCATCGTGGGTGTTTACCGGTACGGGTTGGTGTCGATGAGGACGCCGGGGCCCATCGTGCTCGACACGGCGACGTTGCGGACATAGACGCCCTTCGCCGCGCTCGGCTTCGAGCGGACGATCTGATCCATGAACGCCGAGTAGTTCGTCTCGAGTGCTTCGAGCGAGAACGAGGTCTTGCCGATGGCAGCGTGAACGTTGCCGCCCTTGTCGACGCGGAACTCGATCTTGCCCGCCTTTGTCTCACGAACCGCGCGGCCGACATCGAACGTGACCGTGCCGGCCTTCGGGTTCGGCATGAGGCCACGCGGGCCGAGCACGCGCCCGAGCTGTCCGACCTGACCCATCTGATCCGGCGTGGCGATCATGACGTCGAAGTCCAGCCACCCTTCCTTGATCTTCGC
>DATLLD010000013.1:0-4572 GCA_035538035.1 Gemmatimonadaceae bacterium
CCTGATGACGGTGCGCATCCAGTCGCAGGCGGAGATCGCCGCGGCCGAGCAGCGCATCGAGGAAGAAGCGGAGCGTCGCGTCGAGGCGGCACGCGCCCAGCACGCCGAGTTTGCCGTCGCGGTGGCGGAGGAGCCGGCCGACGTCGAGACGTTGACGCTGCCCGAGCCGACTAGCGACGACACCAAGGGGCAGACGTTCAAGCGCTTCGGCGACAAGATCGGCCGCAACGATCCGTGCCCTTGCGGCTCGGGCAAGAAGTACAAGAACTGCCACGGCAAGCTGAACTGACGCCGCGGTCGCGCCGAGTCACGATGCCCGTCAATCTGCGCGTCCCCCGACCGGACGAGTTGCGGTCCGTCGCCGGCGTCGCGCTCGGTCATGCCGAGGCCGGCATCCGCAAACCGGGTCGCAAGGACCTGCTGGTCATGCGTCTCGCCGAAGGCAGCGCGGTGGCCGGCGTGTTCACCCGGAACCGCTTCTGCGCTGCACCGGTGCTTGTCTGCCAGGAGCACCTGGCGGCGGCACCGGGCATCCGCGCACTGGTGATCAACACCGGCAACGCCAACGCCGGCACCGGCGGGCCCGGACTGGCCGACGCCCGGCAGACCTGCGCGCGCCTTGCCGCCCTCCTGGACCTCGCGCCGAACCAGGTCCTGCCGTTCTCCACGGGCGTGATCATGGAACCGTTGCCGCTGGAGCGGCTCCTCGCCGGCCTGCCGCAGGCGCTCGCGCGGCTGCGGCCCGATGGCTGGTTCGACGCGGCCCACGCCATCATGACCACCGACACCTTGCCCAAGGCCGCTTCGCGCGGCCTGATGCTCGACGGCAGGCAGGTCGCCGTCACCGGCATTGCCAAGGGCGCCGGCATGATCAAGCCCAACATGGCAACGATGCTCGGCTTCGTCGCGACCGACGCCGCGGTCCAGCCCGCGCTGCTGCAGGCGCTGGTGCGCGATGTCGCCGACCAGTCCTTCAACTGCGTGACCGTCGACGGCGACACGTCGACCAACGACTCGTTCGTGCTCATCGCCAGTGGAGCGAGCGGCATGGCGCCGATCGCCTCGGCGGCGGATCCGCGCTTCGCGCCGCTGCGTGAGGCGCTCGTCGCCGTCGCCCGCGAACTCGCGCAGGCGATCGTGCGCGACGGCGAGGGCGCGACCAAGTTCATCGAGATCCGCGTCGAGGGCGCGCGCTCGCGCGAGGAAGCGCGCCAGGTCGGCTACGCGATCGCGCACTCGCCGCTCGTGAAGACAGCGTTCTTCGCGTCCGATCCGAACCTCGGTCGCATTCTTGCGGCGGTCGGAAACAGCGGCATCGCCGATCTCGATGCCGGGCGCGTGCAACTGCACCTGAACGACGTTTGGGTCGCGCGCGACGGCGGGCGGCATCCCGACTACCGCGAGGAAGATGGCCAGCGCGTGATGAAGGGAGCGGAGATCCTGGTGCGCGTGGAGCTTGGTCGGGGCGGTGCCGAGGCCTGCCTCTGGACCTGTGACTTCTCGCACGAGTACGTGTCGATCAACGCCGACTACCGGTCGTGACGGCGACGCGCAGGAGCCCGGCGACATGAGCGACCGCCTCGAAGACTTGCTGGCGCGACTCGAGCCCCTGTTGCCGCCGCGGCGGGAGACCGACTGGAGCGCGCCGGCGTTCCGCTGGCGCCGCCGCCAGTACCTGGGCGTGTCGCTCGGTCATCTCGAGCCCGTGCATCGCATCGCGCGCATCGAGGCAGCCGACCTGCAGCACGTCGAGCCGCAGAAGCAGGCGATCCTTCGCAACACCGAGCAGTTCGTGACCGGCCGGCCGGCCAACAACGTGCTGCTGACCGGCGCACGAGGAACCGGCAAGTCGTCCTTGATCCGAGCCTGCCTGGCGCAGTACATGGACCGCGGCCTGCGGCTGATCGAAGTCGACAAGCTCGATCTGGTCGATCTGCCCGACATCGCGGCTCTCCTGGCGGGCCGCCCGGAGCGCTTCATCGTGTTCTGCGATGACCTGTCGTTCGAGGAAGGCGAGTCGGCCTACAAGGCGCTCAAGGCGGCCCTCGACGGCTCGATCGCCGCGCCCGGCGACAACTTGCTGATCTACGCGACATCCAACCGGCGTCACTTGATGCCGGAGTACATGCGCGAGAACCTCGACACCAAGTATCAGGAGGACGGCGAGATCCATCCGGGCGAATCGGTCGAGGAGAAGATCTCGCTGTCGGAACGCTTCGGCCTGTGGCTGTCGTTTCATCCGTTCCGCCAGGACGACTACCTCGACATCGTCGCCCACTGGCTTGCGCGCTTCGGTGTCGATGCGCAGGGCATCGCCGCATCGCGTGGCGAGGCGCTGCAGTTCGCCTTGCAGCGCGGGTCCCGCTCGGGCCGCGTGGCGTTGCAGTTCGCGCGCGACTACGCGGGCCGTTCGGCCACACCGCCGGACGCATGAACGCCTCTCGGATCATCGACGTCGCGGTGGGCGTCCTGATCCGTGACGATGGCGAGTTCCTCCTCGCGCAACGGCCCGCGGGCAAGCCATACGCGGGCTACTGGGAGTTTCCCGGCGGCAAGCTCGAACCGGGCGAGTCCGTCGCGCAGGCGCTGCATCGCGAACTGCACGAAGAACTCGGGCTGGACATCGGCACCGTCTGTCCGTGGGTGGTCCGCGAGCACGTCTATCCGCACGCGCACGTGCGCCTGCACTTCTGCCGCGTGTTCGACTGGGGCGGCGACGCGCACGGCCGTGAGGGCCAGGCCTTCGGCTTCTACTCTCTGCACCGACTTCCCGCGGGGCCGTTGCTCGAAGGCGCCCTGCCGGTCATGCCGTGGCTTGCCTTGCCAGAGCGATGCCGCCTGCTGCTCGAGGGGGCGGCCTCGGACCCAGCGGCGGCGCCAGCCGCGGGGCCAGCCGCAGCGCCTCGAGCGCGGCGGCCCGCGCGCGCGGAGCGGTGGTGGACCACTGGCGATCACCGAACTCCGGAAAGCAGAGCAGTGCCCAGCACTCGGCGAGCCCGGCGTGGGCGAGCGCGTAGTCGGGATCCTGCTCGACGGCCTGCTCGAAGTACTCGATGCCCAGCGACAGGCCCTCCGGCGTCCGCTTGTGCGCCGCGTAGCGTCCGCGGAGGTAGAGCGTGTAGGCGTCCACCACGTCCGTGGGCCGGGGAACCGGGCGCACCGAGACCCGATCGCGCCCCAGCGGCAGCGTCGCGACGAGTGCCGCCGACAGTTCCTCCTGTAGTGCGAAGATCTCCTCCAGCGTCCGCTCGTACTCCTCGGACCAGAGTTGGCAGCCGTCCGATGCATCCACGAGCCTGACGCTCAGCCGGACTCGGTTCCCGACTTTGCGCACGCTGCCTTCGAGCAGGAAGCTGACGCCGAGCCGTTCTCCGATCTCCCGCGCGTCCGGGCCCTTGCCGCGGAGTGCGTAGACCGATGTGCGCGAGGCGACACGAAGCCCTCGCACCGTCGCAAGGGCGCTGGTGAGCTCCTCGGTGAATCCGTCGCTGAAGTAGGCCGCTTCACCATCGGGCGTGAGATTGGCGAACGGCAGCACGGCGATCGCCGGTGCAGCCGGCAGCCGTCGCAGGCGCTCGGCTGCGGACAGCACCGCCGGATCCGGGTCGGCGTCGAACTCCTCCCGGAGCAGTGTCTCGTAGGCGCGGGCGAAGCGGAACGCGCCCGGGCGGTCGCCGGCGGCGCCCAGCGCTTCCATGTAGCACACTGCGATGCGCGCGTTGATCGGCTCGACCTGGGCGAGCTGCCGCCACCAGCCGGCCGCCGCCGTGAGATCTCCATCCGTGGTGGCGGCGCGAGCGAGCGCCTCGAGGGCCGAGGCGTGCCGTTGCGCGAGACGGCTGCGTTCCTCGTCCACCCAATGCTCGAACTGGGGTGTGCCACTCAGGTAGACCCCGTCGAGGAACGGCCCGCCATAGGCGGCGACCGCACTTTCGAACGCCCCCATCTCGAGCGCCGCGGCGAAGGCGTCGAGATCGGTCGCGAGCACGTCGGGATTGAGCCGAAGGTCCACTGAGCCCAGGAACAGCTCCGAGCAGCCGAGGTCGCGGCGCAGGCTGTAGAGCAGCTGGGTGAGCCGGTGGTTGGCGCGGTCGGCGGGCGCCTCGGGCCAGAGCGTGGCGAGGATCCGGTCGCGGCTCAGGCCGCGCTGTCCCGCGACCGCGAGCAGCGCGAGCAGGGCGATCGCCATCCGCTGTGCGGCGGCGCCACCACAGATGCCGCCACCGGCAGTGACCGTTGGAGTGCCGAGGACCTGGAACTGCAACATCGTGAGACGTCGCCCGAGAAGGAGAGCGCCAGCTGAGCTCGATATGAGAATGGGCTGATGCTTCCGGCCTATTGTAGGCCTCGTGCGGACCGGGAGCAAGCAGAATCGACCCGGTGCCGCCGCCGACTCTTCACCACGGAGCACGCCATGTCCACGTCCAGCATCGCTTTCGCGCTCGTCACGCTCGGAGTACCTGCACTCACGGCTGCCACACTCGGCACGACCACCGGAAGGGAATTGAACCAGGTCTCGGGAGTCTTCTCGATGAAGGTAGGCCAACAGCACGCCCTGCCGGTCGCGAGCCC
>DATLLD010000014.1:0-7511 GCA_035538035.1 Gemmatimonadaceae bacterium
GCCAGCGCGCGTCTCGCGGACGGCGACCTCTCCGTCGAGGTCGCGCACCACAGCGGCGACGAGCTGGGCGACCTCGCCGAGTCGTTCCGCGAGATGACGCGCTCCCTGCGAACGCTGCTCGCGGGCGTCGACGAGGGCGCCACGACAGTCCACAGGGCGTCGACCTCGATGGCGGAGGGAACCGAGCAAGTGAGCGCGTCGATGCTCGAGGTATCGCGCGCAGCACAGGCGATCGCCCAGGCGGCGACGCTGCAGACCAGCGCGGTCACCAGGACGCGCGACACCACGCAGGTGTTGACGGCGCGCGCCCACGACATCGCCCGCGACGCCCAGGCGGCGGACGGCGCCGCGCGCGCGGTGGAACTTCGCACCGCGGCGGGACGGGAATCCGCGGCGGCAGCCTTCGCCCGGCTCGGCGAGATCGAGGACGCGACGCGGGAGTCCGGGGCCGCGCTCGACGAGCTGACACTGCGCACGCGGGACATCCGGAAGTTCACGGAGGCGGTGGCCGGCATCGCCACACAATCCAAGCTGCTCTCCCTGAACGCCTCGATCGAGGCGGCGCGCGCCGGCGAGCACGGCCGCGGCTTTGGCGTCGTCGCGAACGAGGTCGGCAAGCTCGCGCGCGACAGCCAGGAGGCGCTCACGAGCATTCGCGACCTCATGGCGGAGGTCGACGAGGCGGGGGTGCGGATCAGTGAGCGCGTGGCGCGCGTGCATCACGCCGTCCGGGAAGGCATGACGGCGTTCCGCGCATCCGACGAGGCACTGCTGGCCATCGACGTCGAGGCCAGGCACTCAACCGACGCCGTGGCGCGCATCGGCACCTCCACGCGCGACCAGCAGGCGCTGGCCGACACGCTCACGGAGGAGATGGAAGCCGTCGCCGCCGCGGCCTACGAGAACGCGGCGACAGCGGAGGAGCTGAGCGCGTCGAACGAGGAGCAGGCGGCGGCCCTCCAGCAGATCCTGGCTGGCGCTCACGAGTTGTCCGGCCTCTCGTCGCGACTCCAGGCGTCCGTGCACCGCTTCACGCTCTGACGGGCACCCCGGCGGCACCAGCGCAGCGCGGCGCGCATTATACTCCGAAACCATCAGGAGGCACACGAAGTGGCTGCCACCCTTCCCGCGACGCTCGGCGCCCTGCGCAAGTCGAAGTACGGCGTGACCGCCCTGCGCGGACGGTCCGTCAAGGACGAGATGCGCATGAACCTGATCGAGCGCCTCGGCGACGGCGACACGCTGTTTCCCGGCGTCATCGGTTACGACGACACCGTCATGCCGCAGATCGTGAACGCGCTGCTCTCGCGTCACCACTTCATCCTGCTCGGACTGCGCGGGCAAGCCAAGTCGCGCATCCTGCGCGCGCTCACGACGCTGCTCGACCCGGCCCTGCCGGTGATCGCCGGCTCGGAGACGAATGACGACCCGTTCGCGCCGATCTCAAAGTTCGGGCGCGAGCGGCTGGCCGAAGGGGGCGACGACACGCCGATCGCCTGGCTGACGCCGGACGAGCGCTACGTCGAGAAGCTCGCCACGCCCGATGTCACCATGGCCGACCTGATCGGCGACCTCGACCCGATCAAGGCGGCGCGCGGCGGGCACATGCTCGCCGACGAGCTGAGCATCCACTACGGCATGCTGCCGCGCGCCAACCGCGGCATCTTCGCGCTGAACGAGCTCCCCGACCTCGCCGGCAAGGTGCAGGTGGGTCTGTTCAACGTGATGCAGGAAGGCGACGTGCAGATCAAGGGTTACCCGGTGCGCCTCAAGCTCGACGTGCTGCTGGCGTTCACGGCCAACCCCGAGGACTACACGGCGCGCGGCAAGATCATCACGCCGCTCAAGGACCGCATCGGCAGCGAGATCATCACGCACTACCCGGCGACGGTGGACCTCGCGATGGAGATCACCGAACAGGAGGCGTGGCTGGAGCGGGAGGCGCTGCCGGTGCGCGTGCCGGAGATCGTCGCCGAGGTCGCGGAACGCGTGGCGTTCGAGGCGCGGCAGGAGAAGCGCATCGACCAGCGGTCCGGCGTCTCGCAGCGTCTCTCGATCACGCTCATCGAGAACGTCGTCTCCAACGCCGAACGGCGCGCCATCCGATTGGGAGAGGAGGAGGTCGCGCCCCGAATCGCCGACATCTACGCGGCGATGCCGGCGATCACGGGCAAGATCGAGCTCGAGTACGAGGGCGAGCTGGTGGGTGGCGCGGTGATCGCGCGCGAGTTGATCCGTCGCGCCGCCGATGCCACGATCCGCGAGCGCGGCGACTCGCTCGACCTCGACGAGATCGTGATGTGGTTCGACACCGGGTCCGCGCTCCAGGTGAGCGACGACGCCGGCACCGAGGCGGCGCGCATGGGGTTCGCGACCGTGCCGGGGCTGATCGAGCAGGTCACCGCCTCCACGCTGCCGACGGAGGATGATGCCGAGACCGTCGTGGCGTGCGAGCTGGTGCTCGAGGCGCTGGTGGCGCGCCGCAAGCTCACGCGCTCAGAGAGTGGACAGTACGGGAGGTCGGTCCGTCGAAAGTCCGGGATGCCGCCGGAATACCCAGAGCGCGAAGAGTAGCATCAGCGCCGCCGCGCCACCGATCGCCCAGGCCGTGCTGGTGGCCTTGGCGACCGCGCCGGCCAGGAAGCTCCCCACCGGCGACGCGCCGATGTATAGCATCACGTAGAGCGACATCACGCGCCCGCGCAGTTCGTCCGGCACGATCTCCTGCAGCAGCGCGTTCACCAGCGCGTTGTTGACGATCATCGCCGTGCCGATGCAGAAGAGCAACGCGCCGACGAGGAACGGCTGTCGCACCAGCGAGACGCTGACGAGCAGCGCCGGGTACACCACCGATGCCATGCGCAGCGTGTGCCCGCGCCTCGCGCCGCCGCCTGTGGCCGCGATGTACAGCGCGCCGGCCACCGCGCCGAGGCCGATGCAGGCCATCAGCGCCCCGTAGCCCTGCGGCCCGACGCCGAGCAGGTCGCGCGCGACGATCGGCAGCAGCGTGAGCACGGGAATGCCGAGCAGCGAGAAGATCGACGCGATCAGCAGGAGCATCGGCAGCGGCGGCGTGCGCCAGACATACGCCAGCGCCTCCTTCATGCCGGCGAGCGACCCTGCGGGATGCCGCGCGAACTTCCGGCGCTCGGGGAGCCGGATCATCGCGAGCCCGATGAGCACGGCGAGGTAGCTCAGCGCGTTGAGGCCGAACGCCCACTCCACGCCACCCTTCGCGATCACCACGGCCGAGATGCTGGGGCCAAGCACGCGCGCGAGGTTGAAGCCGGTGGAGTTGAGCCCGATCGCCGCCGGCACATCCTCCTTGTTGACGAGCTCGACGATGAGCGACTGCCGCGCCGGGATCTCGAACGCCGCCAGCGTGCCGCCGAAGAGCGCGAGCGTGAGCAGCCAGTGGATCGTGAGGTGCCCGGTGGCGGCGAGCGCCCAGAGCGCGGTCGCCTCGACCAGCATCAGCGACTGTGCGATGCGCACGACGCGCAGCTTCTCGCTGCGGTCGGCGACCACGCCGCCGGGCAGCGAGAAGAGCAGGATCGGGAAGGTGCCGGCCGCCGCCGCGAGGCCCACCAGCAGCGGGTCGTTCGAGAGCTCGAGCGCCGTCCAGCCGACCGCCACCTGTTGCATCCACGAGCCGATCAACGAGATCGTCTGCCCACTCCAGAAGAGCCGGAAGTTCCGGTACTGCGCGAGTACGCGGAACGGGTTGAGCGATCTGGGCGCCGGCGGCGGCGTTTCTTCAGCGAATTCGGGCGAAGCCATTTTGCGCTAGGGGAGAACGTAAGTTGGTCGGGGGTACGAGAGGCGAACAGTCCCGGCGCGCGCGGCGGGCGGCACACAACGCATCGCGTCCTCGCGGGATCCCGCGCGGCGTTCTGGGGCGCCGGCCCACGCCTCGCGTTGACCCCGCGCCGGCGCCCCGGGTACGTTCCAAAAAGGGGATCAGATGCGTTTCCACACCTACACCCGATTCAACCCCGGGTCCGCCGACGCGGTGGACCTGCAGGCCATCCTCGACAAGCTCGCGGATTTCCTGCTGCAATCCGGCTTTGCTGGTGGCGGCGACCCCAACCCGTGGGGCGACCCGGACATGGACGAGTCCGGCGGCGATCGCTCTCTCGACGCCCTGCGCCAGGCGATCCTCGACGCGCTGATCAACAGCGGCCAGTTCACGCCGGAGATGCTCGAGGCGCTCCGCGGCGACGGCGACGAACTCTCCGAAGCCAAGCTCTCACAACTGCTCGACGAGATCGTCCAGCGGCTCATTGCCGAGGGGTTCCTCAAGACCGACCAGGCGCCGCAGGCGCCGGCCGGCCATGAGTCGATGTTCGGGCCCGGCAACCTCGCGCAGGCCGCCGCGCAGGACGTGCAGTTCGACCTCACCTCCAAGGGCATCGACTTCCTGGGCTACAAGTCGCTGCGCGGCATCCTCGGCGGCTTCGGCAAGTCCAACTTCGGCGCGCACGACACGCCCTGGCTCGCCACCGGCATCGAGGCCGACGCCGCGAGCAAGCCGTACGAGTTCGGCGATGCGCTCAACCTCGACGTCAACGAGACGCTGCGCAACGCGCTCATGCGCTCCGGCAACATCGGCGTGCCCATAGACCTCGACTACTCCGACCTGATGGTGCGACAGAGCGAGTATCGCTCGAGCTGCGCGACGGTGCTGATGCTCGACTGCTCGCACTCGATGATCCTCTACGGCGAGGATCGCTTCACGCCGGCCAAGAAGGTGGCGCTCGCGCTGACGCACCTGATACGCACGCAGTTCCCCGGCGACTCGATCAAGGTCGTGCTCTTTCACGACTCGGCCGAGGAGATCCCGATCGCGGCGCTGGCCAAGGCGCAGGTGGGTCCGTACCACACCAACACCGCCGAAGGCCTCAAGCTCGCGCGGCGACTGTTGCTGGCGCAGAAGAAGGACATGCGCCAGATCGTGATGATCACCGACGGCAAGCCGAGTGCGCTGACCATGCCCGACGGCCGCATCTACAAGAACGCGATGGGTCTCGATGCGTTCGTGCTGCAGGAGACGCTGACCGAGGTCGCGGCCTGCCGCAAGAGCGGGATCCCGGTGAACACCTTCATGCTCGCGCGCGACCGCGCGCTGGTGGAGTTCGTGAAGGTGATGAGCTCGATCACCAAGGGCCGCGCGTACTTCACGAACACGATGACGCTCGGGCAGTACATCCTGATGGATTTCCTGCGGAAGAAGACGCGGAAGGTGAGTTGACGCATCGGAAAGCAGGCGCCCGGTCGGCGGCGCATTAGAATTCCGCTGCATGACTGCCATCATCCTCGGCCTTCTCCTCGGCCTTCGTCACGCCACTGACGGCGACCACGTGGTCGCCGTGACGGCGATCGTGGCCAGGGAACGCTCACTGCTTCGCGCGGCCCAGGTCGGCGCGCTCTGGGGCGTGGGACACACACTGACCCTCGTGCTCGTCGGAGGAGCCATCGTGGCCTTCCGGCTCGTCATCCCTCCGCGCGTGGGACTCGGCCTCGAGTTCGGCGTCGCGCTGATGCTCATAGCGCTTGGCTACTCCAACCTGCGCCCGGCCGGCGTGCCTACCGCCGAACGCGCCGCCGCGAGACCGTTCCTCGTGGGCACGGTGCACGGGCTCGCCGGCTCGGCGGCCGTCGCGCTGCTCGTGTTGGCCACGATCCGCGAAACGGTCCCGGCCTTCATCTACCTGTTCGTCTTCGGGCTCGGCACCATCATCGGCATGGTCGTCGTGACGGTGATCCTCGCCGCGCCGGCGCTCTACGCGGGCACACGAATCGTGAAGTTGCAGAGTGGCATCCGGCTGGCGGCGGGTGTGTTGAGCATCGGGTTCGGGCTCCTGCTCGCGAGAGAGCTCATCGTGGACGGCGGGCTGTTCTCGGCGACGCCGACGTGGGACCCGCACTGATTTCGCCCAAGGAACGAACGGAGGCCCACCATGCGCGCTGAGCATTTCGATTTCGCCGTGATCGGCGGAGGCAAGGGCGGCAAGACGCTTGCGGCGAAGATGGCGACCGCGGGCCGCTCCGTCGCGATGGTCGAGAAGGGGATGATCGGCGGGAGTTGCATCAACGTCGCCTGCATCCCCACGAAGACGATGTTCAGCTCCGCGCAGGCGGCCGAGTCGGCCCGGCACTCGAATGAATTCGGCACCCGCGCGCCGTTCGAGGGCGTCGACATGAAGGGCGTCCGGGCGCGCAAGCGTGACGTGGTCACCGAGATGGTCGCGCGCAACCAGGCGAACTTCGACCGTTCGGGGATGACGCTCATCATTGGCGCCGCGCGCTTCACGGCGCCGCGCTCGCTCGAGGTGAGTCTCGCGGACGGCGGGTTGCGCGCAGTGAGCGCCGACAAGGTGTTCATCAACACCGGCACGCGCCCTGCCGTGCCACCGATCCCCGGTCTGGCCGAGGCGCGTCCGCTGGACAGCGAGTCGATCCAGGAACTCGATCGGCTGCCCGAGCACCTGATAGTGCTCGGCGGCGGCTACATCGGCTGTGAGTTCGCGCAGATGTTTCGCCGGTTCGGCAGCCGGGTCACCATCGTCGAACAGGCCAACACGTTCCTCTCACGCGAAGATCCCGACGTCGCCGAGCAGGTGCTGCAGTGCTTTCGGGAAGACGGCATCGACGTGCTCCTCGAAGCGTCGGCGCGCCGCGTCGATGGCGTGTCAGGCGACTCGGTCCGGCTCACGCTGCAGACGTCGGCCGGCGAGCGACTTCTCGAGGGCTCACACCTGCTCGCCGCCCTTGGCCGGGTGCCGAACACCGAGGAGTTGAACCTTCAGGTCGCCGGAGTCGAGACGGACGCCCGGCGCTTCGTGAAGGTGAACGACCGGCTCGAGACATCGGCCGAGGGCGTCTGGGCGCTCGGTGACGTGAACGGCGGGCCGCAGTTCACCCACGTCTCGCTGGACGACTGGCGGATCGTCGCCGCGAACCTGGCCGGTGGGAATCGCAGCACCGCCGACCGGCTCGTCCCGTACACGCTGTTCATCGACCCCGAACTCGGGCGCATCGGGCTGACGGAAACGGAGGCCCGCAGTCGTGGTCTGAAGGTGAAGATCGCTCGCCTTGCGGCCGATCGCATACCGCGCGCCGTCACATCCGGGGAGATGCGTGGCTACCTCAAGGCTGTCGTGGACGCGGACACGGACCAGCTGCTCGGCGCGTCGATCCTCTCCGCCGCCGGAGGCGAGGTCATGGCCGTGATCCAGGTCGCGATGCGCGCCGGGTTGCGATACACGACCCTGCGTGACATGATCTTCGCTCACCCCACGATGGCCGAGGGGTTGAACGATCTGTTCGAGCGGCTGGAATGAAGAAGAAGACGTCGCCCCCAGTCGATTCGGCACGCCGGCTGGCGTTCGGCAAGCGCCTCCGCGCATGGTACCGCCGCAACGCCCGCGACCTGCCGTGGCGCCGCACGCGCGACCCGTACCACATCCTCGTCTCGGAGCTCATGCTCCAACAGACGCAGGTCTCACGCG
>DATLLD010000015.1:0-31981 GCA_035538035.1 Gemmatimonadaceae bacterium
GCGCCACCGTGAGCACCCAGTCCCACCCCGATCCCCAGCCCGACGATAACCAACCGGAGCCCGTTGACCTCGGGTTCGGCCGCGTGGTGGCCAACGCCGTGCGCGGCCGGTTCCTCTCGCGCGACGGCACGCCGAACGCGCGCAAGTACGGCCTCGGCTCGCAGTGGGCGGAGCGGTTCTACCTGCGCGCGCTGAACGCGCGGTGGCCGCAGTTCCTCACCTGGCTCGTGGGCAGCGTGCTGTTGCTCAATGGCGTCTTCGCGCTCGGCTACCGCGCCCTCGGCTCGAGCGCGCTCTCCGGCACCGAGGCGCTCGGCCTGAACGATCCATTCCTGCGCGCGCTCGCCTTCAGCGTCGGCGTGTTCACCACCACCGGCACGGACGGCGTCCACGCCGTCGGCGCCACGGCGCACTGGCTCGTCATCCTCGAGTCCATCGTCGGCGTGACGTTCTTCGTCAGCGCGAGCGGGCTGATGATCGCGCGGCTGACGCGCCCCCGCATGCGCATCCGGTTCAGCGACTCGGTGATCGTCGCGCCGTACGAGGGCGGGCGCGGCCTGATGTTCCGCCTCGTGAACCTCCAGCCCGGCGAGCTCGGCGACGTGCGCGTGCGCCTCACGCTCATCTGGTTCGAGGACTTCGGCGGCAAGCGCGAGCGACAGTTCCACGAGCTCGATCTCGAACGCGACACCGTCGAGTTGTTCACACTCCACTGGACGGTCGTGCATCCCATCGACGCGCACAGCCCGCTGCGAGGCATCACGCCCGAGGCGCTGGCCGAGGCCGAGGCGGAGTTCGTGATCGCCGTCAGCGCACACGAGGAGACCTTCTCGACGCGCGTGCGCACGCGCACCTCCTATTTCTGGGATGAGGTGCGGTGGGACGTGCGGTTCGCCAGCGTCTTCACCAGCGCGCCGGATGGCACGGTCGCCATCGACGTCGAGCGGCTCAGCCTCACCGAGCGCCTTGATGACGGCGCGACGCGGCTCCCCGCTCCGGCGGAACTCACTCCCCACCCGCGCGGATAGCCGCGAGGTCGAGCTCGAGTTCGAGTTCGCGCAGCACCTCGTCGGAGATCGCGTCCTCGTTTCGGAGGCGCACGAGCATCCGCCTCTCGGAATCGATCAGCGCGAGTCGAAGCCGCCGGCGCCCTGCCTCGCTGCCGCCCGGCCGCTCGGTATCGCGCAAGCGCTCAAGCAGTTCGGCCCGCAGCCAGTCCACATCGTGGCGGTCGACCGCCGGCTCCCGCGCGAGCTCCGCGAGCGTCTCGGCTGCGCGGCGCAGGGCCTCGCGGCGCGCCAGTCGCGCCTCGTCGACGTGCACGTGCTCGGGCGCGAACGCCATCCAGCGGATCAGCGGAGCCAGCGTCAGCCCCTGCACCACCAGCGTCATGAGGATCACGCACAGGGTGATGAGGATGATCTCCGTGCGGAACGGGAACGGCGTGCCGTCGGCCAGCGCCCGCGGCAGCGAGAGCGCCGCCGCCAGGGAGACGATGCCGCGCATGCTCGTCCACGAGACGAGCGCCACCGGTCGCCACGGTGGAAGTGGGCTGCGACGCCGCACCTCGGCGCTGAGCGCGCGCGGCAGCAAGGTGCTCACCGGCACCCAGGCCACGCGAACGACGATCGCGACCACGCCGATGACCGCGCCCGTGCGGGCCAGCGCGCCGAGCGAACCCGCGGGGACCGCGCGCACGAGCATGCCGAACTCGGCGCCCAGGATCAGGAAGATCAGCGCGTTCAGCAAGAAGATGAACAGGTCCCACACCGCCTTGCCCTGGATGCGCGACATCGGCGAGACGATCGTCGGCAGGTGCTGTCGCAAGTAGAGTCCGCCGGCGACGCAGGCGAGCACCGCCGACACGTGCAGCGACTCGGCGACGACCCACGCGAGGTACGGTCCCGTCAGGGTGAGCAGCACCTCGGCGAGCGTGTCGCGCGTTCGCCGCATGATCGCCACGAGCAGCCAGCCGATCGCGAGCCCCACGAGTGCGCCGACGCCGGCGTCGATGAAGAACCGCACGATCGACTCGCCCCAGCTGAACGCGCCGGTGACCGCCGCCGCGACGGCCGTGCGGTAGAGCACGAGCGCCGAGGCGTCGTTGACGAGGCTCTCACCCTCGAGGATGGTGATGACGCGGCGTGGCACCGGCAGCCGCCTTACGATGGCGGTCGCGGCCACCGCGTCCGGCGGCGAGACGATTGCGCCGAGCGCCACGGCGACGGCCCACGGGATGCCCGGCAAGAGCATGCGCGCCACGCTCGCCACGGCGGCGGTCGTCGCGATGACGAGCCCGATCGCGAGGAAGCCGATCGGCCGGAGGTTCGCGCGGAAGTCGCGCAGCGAGGTGAAGAACGCCGCGGACCAGAGGATCGGCGGCAGGAAGACGAAGAAGACGAGCTCCGGCTCGAGCTCCGGGAACTCCACGCCGGGCATGAGCGCGACGAGCACGCCGGCGAGCACCTGGAGGATCGGCGTCGGCACCGGCAGCCGCCGGGCGAGCGCCGTGAGCGCAACGACCAACGCCGCGAACGTCAGCGCGAGGAGGAGCGGCGGAAATGGGGGCACAGTCTGAGTACCGCCGGTCGGTGCGAGGAGTCCCACCGCCGCGGGAAGCACCGGCATCGCGACTCGGGGCATGATCGGTGCCGAGGGACGCGTCGGCTGGGCCGACAGGTCCGCCTCGATGGCCGCTTTTCAACGAGCGGTGTATCGTCTCGCGGTCGTGCCGATTTCTCGAGGGTGAACCCGCGACCGTCGCCCCCTTCTTGCGAGGATCCATGCGGCTCGTGCCAGCGCTCGCTCACGCCGTTCCCGCCGCCTTCGCTGCCGTCGCCGCCCTCACCGGCTATCTGGCTGTCGCACCCACCATGCTCTCCGCGCAGGGCACGCTCCGTGGAGTGGTATTCGACTCACTTCGCACGATGGAGCCGATCGCAGGCGCCGAAGTCGTCGTGAAGGGCTTGTCACGCACGGCGACCTCCGACCGACGCGGACGCTTCACCATCCGCGACGTGCCCGCTGGACAGTATGAGGTGGGGTTCTTTCACCCATCGCTCGACTCGCTCGAGATCAGCGCTCCGGTGGTCGCGGCCTCGGTCACGGACGGTCGCGCGACCGACGTTCGGCTTGGCATGCCATCGCTCAGCGCCATGGCCGCCCAGCTCTGCGCTGCGCCCCTGGCACCGGCTTCGGCGGTCGTCTTCGGCGTCGCGCGGTCGGCGGAGGACCATTCGAACCTGCGCGGCGCCATCGCCAGCGTGCGCTGGTACGAGGTCTCGATCACCAGCGGCGTCGCGCGGCAGCTCGAGCGATTCGTGGCCGACTCCACCGGCGCTGATGGCCGCTTCGTCCTCTGCGGGATCCCCAACGACATCGCCGTCTCCATGCGCGTGAGCGCGGGACGGCAGGCCACCGGCATGCTGCACCTCTCGCTCGACGGTGAGGTGATCGCGCGGCACGACGCCGTGGTGAGCACTTCCGACAGCGCCTCACTAGTCAATGACACCGAACTCGTGGATGACACCACGCTGGTCGCACGACCGCCGGGTTCCGGCCGGATTCGCGCCCGCGTGAGGGACGAGCGCGGACGCCCAGTGCGCCGGGCCGTCGTCGGCGTGCGTGGGACGTCAGCGTCGGCAGTGACCGACGGCGACGGACGCGCACTAATCCTTGGCGCGCCGGCTGGCTCGCAGACCATCGTCGCGCGCGGCATAGGTCTCTCGCCTGCGCTCGAGGTACACGACGTGAATCCAGGCGCGGAGACCGTGCTGGAGATCGAGCTTTCGCGCCTGCCGACCGAGCTGCCCAGGGTCGCGATTACCGGCAAGCCTCCCGAGCCGGTCGACCGCGCATACGAGGCGCGTCGCAAGATGGGCTTTGGCTCGTTCTACACGGACAAGGAGATCAAGGCGGCAGCGTCCGACGTCTCGTTTTGGGCGCGCGTGCCCGGCGTGTTCCCGATGTCCCTTAGCTCGGTCGGCTCGGACCCCATGCCGATGATGCACGCGGCCGCCCCCCAGCCCGGCCAGCTGTTCTGCATTCCCAACATCCTCGTGGATGGCTCTCCGCAACCGTTCATCGACCCGTGGGAGCTTCGGGTCATGATGCGCGAAGCGAAGCGGCTCGAGGTCTACCCGCGCAAGATCGAAGTCCCGGTGCAGTTCTCGAGTTCGTCGAGCGGCTGCGGCTCCATCCTCATCTGGACACGCTGAACGACCTCAGTTCCGCACCGTCACGGTCCCTTCCATCCCCGCATGGTTGGTGCAATGGAAGCCGAACGTCCCGGCCGTCGGGAAGACCCGTTGGGCCGCTCCGTTCGCCATGTTGGGAATGTTCTCCGGTGCGCCGGCGGTCGTGAACGTCACGTTGTGAACGACGCTCGTCGCGTTCGACCACGTCACGGTGCCACTGGGCGTCACGGTCACGTTCGCCGGAGAGAAGCGTCCCGCCTCGGCGCCGTAGCCGTCACCCGTCATCGTCATCGCGACGCTCGCGCTGGCCGCGGGCGGGCTGACCGGATCATTCACGGGGTTTGGGCCGGGACCCGCCGGACCTTCTCCGCCGTCACCGCCCGACCCTGAGCAACCCAGCACCAGGCACGCAGTGGCCGCCACGAGCAATGCGCGCGCGCTAGCTGGGATTTTTTTCGAGCCCGACCTCATTAGTGCCCTCATCGCTACCTCCGGACGTCGCGTTGCGCGCGTCCCTTTACCGGTGATCACTGGTGACGCGCGCTTCCGGCTGGAGGGTAGCCCATGTGGCAACGAGGCTCTTGCAGCCGGGAGGCACCGTTGTACGAAACGGCAAGGAAGAGGCAGAACCTGAACGCACTGGGCCTGCGAGTGCCGGGGTTCGACATCTCGGCCGGCGTGCACGCGGCGGGCTCCGTGCTGCCGGCGCACGCGCACGCCGACCCGACCCTCTGCTACGTGCTGAACGGCCGCTTCACCGAGTACTCGAAGGGCCGGTCGCTCGATTGTGTCACCGGCACGCTCAAGCTCACGGCCGCCGGCGAGACCCACTCCAACCGCTTTCCCCACGCCGAGGCTCAAGGAATCCGCGTCGACATAGATCGCGCTCGCTTCGCGGAATCCACCGCCGTTCTCCGTCTGCTCGATGGCGAACTCTTCCTCCCGGGCGCCGGCGTGGCCCCGGTGTTCGACCGCGTGCTCGCCGAGCTCGCCACGGGCGACGACGCCGCGGGAATCGTGGTGGAAGGCCTGCTGCTCGAGCTGCTCGGCCGGCTCGCGCGCGAACGGCACACATCCGAGGCCTCGTACAGCATGCCGGCGTGGCTCCGCCAAGCCGACGAACGGGTGCATGCATCGTTCGCCGAGTCGCTGTCGCTCTCGCAGCTGGCGCGCGACGTCGGCGTGGACCCCTCCACGCTCTCGCGCGCATACCGAGCCGCCTTCGGCGTGTCGGTGGGCGTGCGAGTGCGCCTGCTTCGCGTCGAGTGGGCGGCGCGGGAGCTGGCGACGACCGCCGAGCGCATCTCGGTGATCGCGCTGCGGGCCGGCTTCTGCGACCAGGCGCACTTCACCAACGTCTTCCGGCGCATCGTCGGGACGAGCCCGGCGCGATATCGCCAGCTCAGGTTCGCGATGTCACCTGCCGATGCTGGAGAGGATGCCGTCCCTCAACTCCGTGGACCTGTCGGTCCTGCACCGAGCCGCCTATGACCAGGCATTGGTCGGCATCGCGTGTTCGTCACTGGACGGGCGGGTGATGGATGTGAACCCGCGGCTCTGCCAGCTTCTGGGGCGACCGCGGGAGGAATTGATCGGCCAGCCGCTCCACCTCTCGCTGCATCCGTCAGACGTCGCGCCGGACGCCGCCGGGACCGCCCGGCTTCTCGCCGGCGAGTCCGAATCGCTCTTTCTCGAGCAGCGCCGGCTGCACGCCGACGGCACCTCGGTCCACACACGCCTTCGGAGATCCCTCGTCCGGGACGAGCGCGGGGCGCCGGCCTTCATCCTCTCCATCATCGGCGTGAAGGTGACCGACGACTCCGTCGTCGTCTCGCAGCTCGAGGCACAGGCGTCGCAGCTGGAGGAACAGGCGGTCGAGCTGCAAAGGCAGGCTTTCGAGCTGGAGATCGCCAATCGGGAACTGACCGGCGCACTTGCGGCGGCCGAACGGGCGCGCACCATCGCCGAGGCCGCCGAGGCCGAGGAACGCGAGGCCGCCGAGGAGCTTCGACGGTCGCAGCGGATGCTCGCCGCGGTGGTCGATGAGTCGCCGGTCGCGATCGTCACCGTCGACATGCAGGCGACCATCACGCGCTGGAACGGCGCCGCCGAGCGAATGCTCGGCTGGAGCGCGCGGGAGATGATCGGCAGGTCGTTCATGGAGATCGTCCCGGCGGAGCGGCAGGATCGATTCATCGAGCGCTGGACCGCGATCCTCAACACGCACTCCTTTCCGGCGTTCACCACCTGGTACCACCACAAGAACGGTGCGACGGTGGACGCGACGGTCTCGCTGGCAGCGCTCCACGACCCCGACGACCGCGCCGGCGGCGCCGTGCTCAACCTCATCGACATCACCGAGCACAAGCGGCTCGAGTCGCAGTTTCGCCAGGCCCAGAAGATGGAGGCCATCGGGCAACTCGCCGGCGGCGTGGCACACGACTTCAACAACCTGCTCACCGCCATCACGAGCTACAGCGACCTGCTGCTCCAGGACGCGCCGGAGGGCGAGGAGCGCCACGACGACCTGCTCGAGATCAAGAACGCCGCGGCGCGCGCCGGCGCGCTGACGCGGCAGCTGCTCGCGTTCAGCCGCCAGCAGGTCATCCAGCCGCGGGTCCTCTCCGTCAATGCCGTCGTGACCGGCATCCAGAAGATGCTCAGCCGGCTGGTGCGCGAGGACATCGCGATCCGCCTCGACCTCGATGCCTCGATCGGCATGGTCGAGGCGGACGCCGGACAGCTGGAGCAGGTGCTGACGAACCTCGTCGTGAACGCCCGCGACGCCATCGAGGGCAACGGGACGATCACCATCTCGACGACGAACGCCGAGATCTGCTCCGGAGGGCCGCACCAGCCGGATGGCGCCACCATCGAGCCCGGCCGGTATGTCGTGCTCTCCGTCAGCGACACCGGCGTGGGGATGTCGCCGGCCATGCTCGGCCACATCTTCGAGCCGTTCTACACGACGAAGGAGATCGGCCACGGCACCGGCTTGGGGCTCTCCACCGTCTACGGCATCGTCAAGCAGGCGCTCGGCTACATCAGCTGTTCGTCCCAGCCGGGCGTGGGCACCACGTTCCAGATCCACCTGCCGCGCAAGGACGCGAACGCGGCTGATGTGGTGGCGGAAGTGGCGCCGCCGGCGAGCATCCGGATCGCCACCGGACACGAACGCATCCTGCTCGTCGAGGACGAGGAGCTCGTGCGCCTCGTGGCGCGTCGCATCCTCACTCGCGCCGGCTACACGGTGCTCGAGGCGCGCGATGGTCGCGAGGCGCTGGCCCTCCTCGCCGCTCAGCGCGACGACGTCGACCTCGTCGTCACCGACATGGTGATGCCCGGCATGAGCGGCCCGGAGCTCGCCGAGGCGATGCGCGCCAATCGGCCGCACCTGCGCGTGCTGTTCGTTTCCGGGTACAGCCGCGACGCCATCGAGCAGAAGGGCAGGTTCTCGGAGGACAGCGCCTACCTCGAGAAGCCCTTCACGCCGGACACCCTGACGTCGAAGGTCCGGGAGCTGCTCACCCGCACGTAGTTCCGCGGCACCCGCGCTCCGCACTGCTGCCTCGCGTTCACGCTCCCTCGCGCTCCGCGGCGGGAACCGCCATACTGTGGACCCGCGCTTTCCATTAATGGGAACGCGCCGACCGCGTTCGCAGGAGGGCCTGCGCCATGGCATCCACAGGACGGCCGCTCGTCAGTGAGATCCAGCTCGCCGAGGACAGCTATCGTCGCTGCCAAGGGGAGCCTTTCTTCCAGGCGTTCTATCATCGCCTGCTGCGCGCGGACCCGGCCGTGCGGGAGAAGTTCGCGAACACCGACTTCGAGCGGCAGAACAGGCTGCTCCAGCACGGCATCGGGCTGCTTCTCAGCTTCGGCCGGCGCCCGAATCCCATGCTGCTGGCGCGCATCGCCGAACGCCACTCCTCGCGCGACCTCGACATCGCTCCGGCGCTCCACGAGTATTTCGTGGACAGCCTCATCGAGACGGTGCGCGAGTACGACGCGGCGTGCACGCCGGCGGTGGAGGACGCATGGCGCGTCGCCGTGGCGCCGGGCATCGAGTTCATCGTCTCCCGCTACGCGTCCGCTGCCGACGCCGACGACAACGCGAGCGCTGGGCAGGGTTGAATGATGCCGACCTCGATGGTCTGCCAGCGGTGCCACGCCCCCGTCCGGCCGGGGTCCCGTTTCTGCGCGAACTGCGGCGCCGACGTCTCCTCGGAGCAGGGGAACGTGCCGACACGGCAGTTCACCGCCACGCAGGCGATGCATGACGAACTGCTCGCGCGCGTGCGGCACGCGGCCCTCGGCGAGTATGAGATCCTCGCCGAGCTCGGGCGCGGCGGCATGGCCACCGTCTACCTCGCCCACGACATCCAGCTCGACCGGAAGGTCGCCCTCAAGGTGATGCTGCCGTCGCTGCTCGAGGGCGCGGACATGATCGAGCGGTTCCGGCTCGAGGCGCGCACCGCGGCGCAACTGAGCCATCCGCACATCATCCCCATCTACGCCGTGCGCACGGCCGAGGACCTCGTCTACTTCGTCATGAAGTTCGTCGAGGGCCGGCCGCTCGATGCCATCGTCAGGGAGCTCGGACAGCTGCCGATCCCGATGGTGCGGTCGATCGTCTCCAAGGTCGGCGAGGCGCTCGGCTATGCGCACCGCCGTGGCGTCGTGCACCGCGACATCAAGCCGGCCAACTTGATGATCGACGTGGAGGGCCAGCCGGTGGTGACCGACTTCGGCATCGCGAAGGTGGGCGACGCGCGTGGCCTCACGATGACCGGTGCCATGATCGGCACGCCGACCTACATGAGCCCCGAGCAGTGTTCGGCCGGCGAGGTCAGCGGTGTCTCCGACCAGTACTCGCTCGGCGTCGTCGCGTATCAGCTGATCACCGGCAAGGTGCCGTTCGAGGCGGACAGCATGGTCGGGCTCCTGTACAAACACCTGCACGAGGCCCCGGCGCCGCTCACCGACCTGCGAGCCGACTGCCCGCCGAGCCTCAGCGATGCGGTGCTCCGCATGCTGGCAAAGGATCCCGCCCACCGATTCCCGACGATGGAAGCCGCCGTCGAGGCCGTCGGCACCGTCTCGCTCGCGTACGACGACCCGCTGCGCTCGCAACTGATGGGACTCGCGCGCGCGGGCGAGAACGTCTCGCTGCTCAGGCGCGTCAGCACGCCGGCGAGCCCGATGCCGCCGCGCTCGCGCGCGACGATGCGGGAGCCGGTGCCTGAGCCGCCGCCACCCGCGACGCCCGCCGCATCGACGGCACAACCAGCGACATCAGGCGCGAGCTCTAGGCGGCGCGGTCCAGTGTACGCGGCGCTCGCCGTCGGCCTCGCGGCGGCGGCGTTGCTGCTGGTCCTGCGCCCGTGGGACCGCGCGAGCGCACCCGGGCCCGAGCCGGAGCCCACCGGCGCAACGCCGCTCGTAACTCCCCCGCCCCCCGCGCAGACGACGCAGCCGAGCGCGCCAGAAACGCAGCGGTCCGCCGAAGCCAACACCGCGCCCGTCGCCGCGCTGCGCATCACCAGCGCGCCAGCGTCGCTCTCTGTCGGTGAGTCGGCCACGCTGCGCGCCATCGCGCTCGCGGCCGGAGACTCCGTACTCTCCGGCCGCGCGATCGCCTGGACGAGCAGCGACGCCGCTCGAGCCAGGATTACGCCCGCCGGCCGGCTCACTGCGCACGCGCCGGGCGAGGTCACCATCAGGGCGCAGGCCGGCGGCGTCTCGCGCAGCGTTTCCGTAGACGTGCTCCCCGCTCGTGCGGCGTCACTCGGAGTGGCGCCCGCGTCGGCCACGCTCACCGTCGGAGGCAGCACCCGGCTCGTCGCCACGCCTCGCGACGCCGGCGGACGCCCGGTGCCCAGCGCCGTCAGCTGGCGCACGGCGGATCCTCGCGTGGCGACCGTCACGGATGGCGTCGTGACGGCGGTCGGCGCGGGCTCCACCGTGATCGCCGCCATGGCCGACGGCCGCGAGGAAACGGTGAGCGTGCGCGTCACGCCAGCGGAGGTCGCGCAGAACGCGAATGTGCCGGCGCAGGCAGAGCGCCGCGCCGCGGAGCCGCCGCCACCTGCGCCTGCCACGCCTCGGGAGCCCACGCCGGCGGAGAGCCGTGCCGCCGTGGAGGCCACGGTGCAGCGCTACGCGCGCGCGCTGGAATCCAGCCAACTCTCCGAAGTGCGCGCCATCTACCCCGGCATCACGCCAGAACAGGAAGCCCAGGTCTCGCAGATGCGGCAGCTGCAAAGGCTGCGCGTGCTGCTGCGCGTGGGCTCGCTGAACGTCGTCGGTTCGGAAGCGACGGCCGCTGTCAGTGGCGAATACGAGTTCTTCAGCCCCGAGAATCGCCGCACCGAGCACCTGCCGGTGCAGTTCACGGCCACCCTCGCCCGAGAGGCGTCAGGTTGGCAGATCAGGTCCATTCGCTGATCTCGGCCGAACGGCTTTCAATACAGGGATGCCGTTCTCCCGCCGTCCTCTCCCCCTGGCTGTTGCGTAATAGCTAGAAGCTGAACTCCAGCCCCGTCGTCCAGATGAAGTCCGGTTGCAGGCTCGCGCGGCGCATCGGCGCGGTGCCGTTGATCATCAGCACGGTGCCGCCGCGCAGCGAGAACTTGACGCCCGCCGAGGCCTCGAGCCGGTCCTCCTTCCGCGTCGGGATCGACGTCGACTCCACCGTGCGCGGGAACGGGAACTGGATCTGGATCGGGCCGGGCAAGAGCAGCTTCTCCGCGCCGACACTCCATTCCGAGATCATGCTGAGGGCGAACGTCGCCCACGGCGCCATCAGGTTATCGAACCCCACCGTCGCGAGCACGGCGTCGTTCTGCAACTCGCCCGTGCGCACGAGGTACCCCCCGTTGGCGTGCACCGAGAAGTTGCCGTATTGCGCGGCGGCAACGCCGACCGCGCGCGCGCTCGTCGCCCCGGCGCCCAGCAGGTTCTCTTCGTCGCCCGTGGCGAGCCGTGCCTCCAGCAGCATCGCCACGCCGTACTTCGGACCCTGCCCGAGGTTCACCTTCATGCGGGCGACGACATCGCCCAATCCGGACGACGTCGCCTCGACCGACGACGATGCGCGGAGGACCGGGGCTTCGGGCGTGCCGCCGAAGAAGTGGGGCGAACCCTGGCCGAAGGGGTCGATCTGAGCGACGGTCGTGCCGCGCATCGACACGCGCGTGAACGGCACGGCCACGCCGATGTCGATCTCGTCGGTGAGCCCATAGGTGGCCGAGATGGCCGCCATCAGCAGGTCGAGGTCAAGCGACATGCGAAGCCGCACGATGTCGTTCTCGAACAACGGGTCGCCGAGCCCGGGGGCGCCGACATCCTGGTGCGAGAAGTTGAGCTGCAGGTTGTCGAGCGGCACGCCGTTGAGCGTCGAGTAGCTGATGCCAGTCACATTGGTGCTGATGAAGAACCGACCGCGCCCCAGCGTCTGCGCTCTCTCGGCGAAGATGGGCCCCGCCGAGGTCGAGGACCGAACCGGCAGTCCGCCGACGATCGAATAGGTGGCCCCGCTGCTCGTGGCGCTGATCGGCAGGCTCGACGAACTCTTGGCGATCGCCTCGGTGACGAATGCGATCACCGTCGAGTTGCCCTGCGAGAGGCCCGGCACGTAATGGTTGCCGTGCTCGGTGCCGACGTCGAGGCAGAGCGGCTGCCCGCAAGTGCCGAAGGTGAAGAGCGTGCCGAGTCGCTCACGCAGGGTTGGTTGCGCGCCGAGGGGCGCAGCGGCGGCGAGCAGGACGAGGACCGTGAACGGACGTCGCATCGCACCTCCCTTCTAGGGGTGCCTCGAGCGCACGAGGCCGGAAGAACATAGGAGTCCCGGTGAGCTGGCGAAAGACGGCCGCTTCACCAGGAGGCCTACATTCAACGCCTGAGCCGTCCCATCCGGCACTCGAAGCGGTGGAGCGCAGCCTCGGCTGCTCGCCTGGCTGCGCCCACCCCGAGCGCGTCTACTTCTTCGCGCGTGCCTTCTTGCGAGCCGGAGCGCGACGCGCGGACTTCTTCGCGGCACGCTTTGTCTTCGTCGCCATGCGCCGCTTGGGCGCTGACTTCTTGCGCGCGGCCGGACGCGACTTCTTCGCGGCCGACTTCTTCTTCGCGGCAGACTTCTTCGCGACCTTCCGCTTGGCGGTGGCCTTCTTCATCGGTGCAGACTTCTTCCGGGCGGACTTCTTCGCGGCCGACTTCTTCGCAGTGGACTTCCTCGCGGCAGACTTCTTCGCGACCGTCTTCTTCGCAGCCGATTTCTTTCGCGCGGCCTTCTTCCTCGGTGCCACCGGCGCAGCCATCGTCGCCGTCGCGCTGATCGCGGGCGCGGCCGGCATCGCCGACGCGCCGCTGTTGAAACCGCTGCCGGAGTTCATCGGCGCGTTCTCCGAATTCCCGCCGTCCGACGTCATCGGCGCTGTGCCGCCGCCATTCATCCCTCCGCCTGACCACGGACTATGCGCTGACATTCGTTCTCCATTTGGAAGAGTGTCCCAGAAAACCCCGCTGGGCGCCTCCATTGTAACTCTCGGAGGTGTCGGCGTCACGCACCTGCAGGGTATCAAGGTGGCAGCGATCTCGCTTGGGATGCAGAATTCCCGACCTGCCGCTGCTCCGTGCCCGACCTAGCCAAGGAAGCGAACATGCGTCGCGCGTCGCTCGTGCCCACCGCGTTCCTCGTTTCGTTCGCCCTCCCCCTGGGGGCGCAGGTCGTGGCTGGCCGCGTCGTCACCGGCGACTCGACCCCGGTCGCCGGGGCCGTCCTCTCCCTCCTGGACTCCACCAACGCCTCGTTCACCCCGACCCTCAGCGACGAGTTCGGCTACTACGAACTGAGGGCGCCGCGCCAGGTGCACCTCAGGAACGTCACCACGCGTCTCGCCGCGCTGCAGGTGCGCGACCGCGCCCGCTGCGACGTGCGCCCGGAAGTCGGGACGGTCGTGGCCACCCTCTGGGACGAGGCGCGGAAGACGCTCGCCGCGGCCAGCGCCTCGGGAGGCGACGGGACGCTGTTCGACCTCGATCGCGACGAGATCGAGTACGACGCCTCGTTCACGCGCCCCCAGTCGGCGACGCGCAGCACCACCACCGGCCGCGTGGCGCAGGTGTTCCGCAGCGCACCGCCGGCCTCGCTCCGCGCGCTCGGCTACGTGCGCGTGCTCGACTCCACGACCGTCTACTTCGGCCCTGACGCCCGGGCGCTGCTCTCCAACGAGTTCGCCGGCACGCACTGCTTCGGCCTTGCCGGCGACGACCCCACCAGCATCCGGCGCATCGGCATCACCTTCACGCCGGTCAATCGCCCCAGCGATGTCGTCGACGTCGCCGGCACCCTCTGGCTCGACCGCGAGAGCTACGAACTCGACCGGGTCGAGTTCCGGTTCACCCCCTCGCTCTCGCCCGAGCATTCGGATACGGCGTTCGGCGGCCGGGTGGTGTTCACGCGCATCCCGACCGGCCAGGTGATCGTGAAACGGTGGACGCTGCGCATGCCCGTCTTCGCCGCGGCGGAGCGTTCGCGGGTGGCGCCGGATGGCGCGACCTCGCGCATGCTCATCCGGGGCGCCGACCGCGAGGTCGTCGCCGGCCTCAAGGTCGAGCGCGGCGCCACGCGGTTGCCCGGTGAGGCGCCGGAGCCTCTCCCGCCGGTGGTCGACCCACGGGGCCGCTCCGTGCCGTCGTGCGCCGTCGACAGCCTCACGGCCGCCGGCGAAGGCTGGTTCACGGGGACCGTGCGCGACGAGCGGGGCCGTGCGGCGGCCGGCACGAACGTGCGCATGGCATGGCAGCGGGCGGAGTACGGTGCGTCGCGCATGGCGTTCCGCGCCGAGTGGGTGGAGGCCGCGACCAACGCCCAGGGACGATTCGCGCTCTGCGGCATCCCCAAGGCCAAGCCCATCACCCTCACCGCGAGCTCCCGGAATGCGCTGCGGTACCGCGCGCAGGTCAGCGTCCCGCCGGACGGCGCGCTCGCGCGGGCCATCGAGCTCGGCCCCACCATCATCACCCTCGCCAATGCGGAGGGCGCCGTGCGCGGGGTCGTCAGCGACACGAGCGGCAAGCCGATCGCCGGCGCGCAGGTGATGCTGTTCGAGCCGGCGCGGCGCGCCACCACGGATGCCAGCGGCCAATTCACCTTCGGCGCCCTGGGCGCCGGCACCTACGACTTCTACACGCGCCGGCTCGGCTACGCGCCGGTGCTCGGCCGCATCGCGGTCACCCCGGGCGACACCGTCGACGCCGCCTACGAGCTCGAGCCGGCCGCGCAAGCGCTCGCCACGGTCACCGTGGAGGCGAACATGAGCTCCCTCAACCTCGGCGGCTTCGAGCTGCGCCGGGCCGCGCGCGCCGGAAGCGGGCAGTACGTCGGTCGCGAGCAGATCGAGCAGCGCCGCTCGGCCGGCATCGCGAATGTGCTGCGCGCGCACACGCGTGTGCGCCTCGAGGAGAGCTCCTTCAGCGGCGACGTACGCGCCTACGGCCGCGCCGGCGACGTGCGGCCCGACGGCACCGCCGACCGCTGCGCGATGCGGATCATGGTTGACGGCGTGTTGATGCCGGACGAGGCCGCCATCACCGCGCTGCCTCCACTCTCGGAGATCGCCGGCATCGAGGTCTACTCGAGCACGGGCGACATCCCGCCGCAGTTCTCGTTCGCGCGACCCAAGTGCGGGCTGATCGCGGTGTGGCTGCATAACGGGACGACGACGCCCTGATGCCCCACCGGAGGCTCAGCCGAGCATGGACCTCACGACGAACCAGACGTTCGCAGGCCGCTCGGCCAGCCGCCGCATGTACCAGCGGTACCACGCCGACCCGTAGCTGATCAACGTCGCCACCGCATGCCCCTCGGCGCGCAGGCGGCGCTGCTCGCGCTCGCGGATGCCGTACAGCATGTGGATCTCGTAGCGCCCCTTCGCCAGCCCCATCGCGTCAGCCCGCTGGATGATGCGGCCCACCAGCGGCATGTCATGCGTGCCGAAGATGGGGTGACACCCACGCGCGGCCGCCATCGCGAGCATCGTGGCGGCGATCGACTCGTACGCCGCGTCGGTGTCGCTCTTCCGCGCGTACGCCACCGCGGGCGGCTCGGCGTACGCGCCCTTCACCAGCCGCACGACCGGCTCGAGCGGAGCCAGCCGCTCGAGGTCCTTCGGCGTGCGCATGAGGTACGCCTGCAGCGCGATTCCCGTGCGCGGGTGCCGGGCCTTCACCGCCTCGTAGAGCGCGAGCGTGCGGTCGACGTAACTGGAGTCCTCCATGTCGAGCCAGAGCGCCGACCCGGACGCCTCGGCCTTGGCGGCGAGCGCGAGCAAGTGATCGCGGCACACCGACTCCGACTGGTCGAGGCCCAGCTGCGTCGGCTTCACGCTCACCTGCGCCGGCAGGCCCCGCGCCCGGATGGCCTCGAAGCAGGCGAGATAGTGGTCGCGCACGGCGTCCGCCTCGGCGATCTCCGTCAGGGCCTCGCCGAGCTTGGTATAGACGAGCGATCTCCCGTCCCTGACGAGCTGGGCGCCCGCGTCGAACGCGTCCTCCGGGCGCTCGCCCGGCATGAACGCCTTGGTGGCGCGCTTGACGACCCTGCTGCGCAGCGCGAAACGGTTGAGCGCCGGGCTCTTGGCAGCGGCGAGGAGGAGACGTCGGCCTAATGGCATGAGGGCAAAGAATACGCGCCGTCGGCGTCCGCGGCCATTGGCCCCGGGCTAGATTCCGTCATGCGCTTCATCGACAACAGGGGCGTCACGGACCCCCACGTGAACCTCGCCCTCGAGGAGTACGTCTTCCGCAACAAGCCCTCGGACGACGACTGCCTCCTCTTCTACGTGAACTCGCCCTCGATCATCATCGGGCGGAACCAGAACACGATCGAGGAAGTGAACCCCGTGGTCGTGGCCGAACGCGGCATCCAGGTGGTGCGCCGAATC
This sequence comes from Gemmatimonadaceae bacterium, assembly GCA_035538035.1. Taxonomy (GTDB): domain Bacteria; phylum Gemmatimonadota; class Gemmatimonadetes; order Gemmatimonadales; family Gemmatimonadaceae; genus Pseudogemmatithrix. The sequence continues at coordinate 16,142 of DATLLD010000015.1, forward strand.
TCCGGCGGCGGCGCCGTCTACCACGACCTCGGCAACCTGAACTTCAGCATCCTCACGCCGCACGTGTCGTCGCACTTCAGCCGCTACGACCACTTCACCAAGCCGGTGACGGACGTGCTCCGTGACATGGGCGTCCCCGCCGAGCTCGGGGGGCGCAACGACATCCTCGTCGATGGCCGCAAGATCTCGGGCAACGCCCAGTTCGCGCGTCACGACCGGATGTTCAGCCACGGCACGCTGCTGCTCGACTCGGGCCTCGACGAGCTGACCCGCGCGCTCAACCCGAGGCCGGGCAAGGTCGAGTCCAAGGGCGTGAAGTCCATCCGCAGCCGCGTCGCCAACATCGCCGAGTTCCTGCCAGAGCCGCTCGGCGTGGAAGAGCTGCGCGAGCGGATCATCGAGCGGATCTTCGGCACGCGCGACCGCGCGCAGATCCCGGCCATCGAGCTCACTGAGGCCGACTGGGCCGGCGTGCACGAGCTTGTGGCGACGAAGTACGGCACCTGGGACTGGAACTATGGGCAGAACCCGGCCAGCAACGTGCAGCGCGCGCGGCGCTTCCCCATCGGCGAGATCGACGTGCGGCTCGACGTCCAGGAAGGTCTCATCGTCGCCGCGCGGTTCTTCGGCGACTACATGGGACGCGCCGAGGTCGGCGAGCTCGAGCGGCGCCTCGTCGGCGTGCGGCATGACGGCGCCGCCGTCGCCGCGGCGCTCGAGGGCGTGGACGCCTCCCTGTACTTCGGAGACGTCGCGCTGGCGGACATCATCGAGCTGGTCGCGCCTTGATGGTCGCACGAGACATCCCGCCCGAGCACCGGAGGGCGCTGCGCCAGTGGCTGTTCGCCAGCATCATCGCCGTGTTCCTCACAGTCATCGTCGGCGGCATCACGCGGCTCACCGAGAGCGGGCTCTCGATCACCGAGTGGAAGCCCGTGAGCGGCATGTTCCCGCCGTTGAGCGCGGCTCACTGGGAGTCGGCCTACCAGGAGTTCCTCCGCATCCCGCAGGCGCAGACGACGCACAGCGGCATCACGCTCGGCGGCTTCAAGTTCATCTACTGGTGGGAGTGGATCCACCGCTTCCTCGCGCGCGGCGTCGGGCTGGTGTTCGCCATTCCGTACGTCTGGTTGCTCGTGCGCGGTCGCATCCCCCGCGGGCTCAAGCTTCGCCTTTCCGCGCTCCCGGTGCTGACCCTCGCGCAGGGCGCGCTCGGCTGGTACATGGTGCAGAGCGGGCTCGCCGTGAGAGTGAGCGTGAGCTCCTACCGGTTGACGGCGCACCTCGCACTCGCTCTGGGGATCCTCGCGGTGGCGGTCTGGACCTACTCCGAGCTGAGCCATCACGACGAACGCGCCCCGCGCGCCTCACGCTCCTGGCGCCGCGCACTCGCCGCGATGACGGCCATGATCACGGTGACCGTGCTCTCTGGCGGTTTCGTGGCCGGACTGCGCGCCGGGAAGATCTACAACACCTTCCCCCTCATGGGTGGCAAGGTGGTGCCACCGGGCTACGCCGAGATGGCGCCGTGGTGGGTGAACGCATTCGAGAACCCCATCGCGGCGCAGTTCCACCATCGCGTGCTCGCGGTGCTCACGGGTGCGCTGGCGCTGCTGCTCGCGAGCCTCGCGTTCCGGAGCGGCATGGATGAGCGCGGCATTCGCGCCGTGCGCACGCTCGGTGCGGTCGTGATGCTCCAGGTCGCGCTCGGCATCGCCACGCTGCTGATGTCGGTGCCGATCGCGCTCGGCGTGCTGCACCAGTTCACGGGCGTGCTCGCGCTCACGGCGGCGCTGGTGGCGTCGGAGCGCGCCCGCGGCTAGGCGACGTCGCCGGCCGCAGGGCCGCGCAACAGAAGCCAGCCGTAGGCGATCGCGAACACGACCATCGGCACCGTCACGCCCCAGAGCGCGACACTCGCGCCCTCGCGCGTCACCACGCGCAGCAGTGTCATCGCCGTGATGAGGTAGAGCCCCGCATTGGTGAGCACGATCGGCCGGCCGTAGATGCCGCCGAGCACCATCGCACGGCTGAACCAGTTGAGCGCCGCGACGCCGAACCAGGCGGCGCCGAGCAGCTCACCGATCCACGCGGCTTCCCTGGGTAGCCCCGGCACCAGCGCCGGCATGATCGAGTCTGCGCCGAAGATCAGCGCGATGCCGGCCGCGCCAAGGAACATCGCGCTGGCGGAGGATACGCTGTGGGACACACGCGGCGCGGTGGAGTGCTTGCCGCGAGTGGTCGAGCTGTCGTTCGGAGACGTCAACGCTTCCTCGATTCGGATTGGACGGTCATGCATGATAAGAGAGGCGCCCGCGGACCAGTCGCGCCGGCGGCATCAGTCGGTGAGGCGCCGCGTCCCGCTCGTCCGCGATGTGCGACACTTCCATGCCAAGCGTAAGCACTACGTCCGCGATGAGCCGGCGGTGACAGCGCCACCAGAGCACCTCGGCGCACATCACGGCCGTGCTGAGACCCCGCGCGATCATCAGCAACTCGAACAGTCCCTCCGCGAACTCCTCCGATGCGAGGTGGTCGGCGTAGCCGCGAAACGCCTCATTCCGCCAGCCGCTATTCCGGGAATCCACGGCGGCGCGGCGGCGCCCACCCAGCGCGGGAAGCCAGACATAGGAGATGCCGCGCGCTTGAAGTGCCGCGCGGAGCGACTCGCCGGCGAAGTGCGGCAGGCGGCGCGAGCCGGGAAAACGCCGAACGTCCACGACCGCCTCGATCCCGTGGGCCGCGAGCACCGCGAGGAACTCGTCGAGCGTGCGTGTCGAGTGGCCGATGGTCCAGAGGTGCGCGCCTCGAGCCGGCGACGCTTCGCTCAACGCGCGGCGTTCCTCGCCAGCCGTTCCTTCACCAGCCTGCGTACGAGCGCGTCCGGGAGCGGATCGTCGGGCGCGAAGCGGATGGTCCCCTTGCCGCTGACGTCGTATCCCTTGAGCTCTTTCGCGAAGTCACCGACGACGCCGTAGATGGCGCAATGCTCGGCACCCGCGCCGATCCAGATGAACCACTTGCCGTCGAGTTGAAAGCCCGGAATCCCGTAGCCGATGCGCTCCTCGGCGTTCGGCGCGACGGAAAGGATCGTCTTGCGCAGGCGCTCGAGCGCGCGGCGCTTGTCCGGGCTCAGCGCCGCGAGGTAGTCCTCGACGCTCGTCGGCGCCTTCGCAGGCGACACCCTTCTCGCGACCGTCCTCTTCGTGGCGGCCGGCCGCTTCTTCGGGGCTGTGCGTTTCTTGCTAGCCACGGCGCGCTCGTCCCACTCCCCACAGCGCGCCCACTCCGGCCAGTGCGCAAGCCAAGACCGATGTGACCGGCGTGCGCAGGTTCAGCAGCGCGAGCGGTGCGGCGAGTGCGAGCCCGACGACTCCCCAGAGGATCGCGAGACGCTTCTCCGGCGGCGCGATCCATCCGAACAACGATGCCCCAAGGACTCCTGCCGCCACGCCCAGCGCGCCACCGGCAAGTCCGCCGGCGAGGAACCCAGCTGGACTGATCGTGGCGCCGGCCTCCGACCCTACCACGGCGCCGAGCCCGGCGCAGATCCAGACGAGGATGAACGTGCCCTGGGCCTTCATCGTGATCTCCGTGGCTGACGTCGGGGACGTGAGTTGCCGCCACGACTATACACCAATGGGCAGTCGGTAGCGAGCGGTCAGTCGCCCGCCACGAGGAACACGAGCCACCAGCGGCCCGCGCGACGTTCGAAGCCGGCGCGATAGTCGACCGGGCTGCGAACCTGGTCGCCCCGCACGTAGCCGACACGACCATCAACCAGCTCGATCGCGCGCCAGGCCTGCTCCGGGGCGAACGGCCCGGCCCGCACGATGTCGAACGAGAGCATGGCGAGCGCGGCACTCGTGCTGTCAGGCCGCTCGCGCACCACGACGTCCGAGTCACGGACCACGAGATGCTCGAACGCGTCCAACGAGTCCGGCAACGCGTGGAACGTGTACGGAGCGTAGAACATGTCGGGCCCCGAGAACCGGCCACCGTGCCGCAGCACGTCGCCGAGCACCGTCCAGAGTTCGGTGTCCGCCTCGCTGACGCGCCAGAAGGAGCGGAAGTTCTCGCGGCCATCATCCCCGCCGAACGAGCTCTTGATCTCGGGCGCGACGACGGCGAACAGCGCGCTCGTGTCGCGCCGCATCACGATCTGCAGGAGGCTGTCGCGGAAGGCCGCGAACGCGGGGTCGCGCGGCGCCTCGTCGATGGGGTACGCCTTGCCGAATGTCTTGACGGGCGTGGCGTCCAGCGCCGGAGCCTGCGGTGTCACCGACTTCCCTGGCGACTCCGCCGACTTCGGTGGTTCGGGCTCGGCCGCACAGGCCAGCGCGAGCGCGATTATCGGCGCGCGCAGCAACATGCGGCCGACCCGGCCCATCACGGCTCGTCGCCGCTCGGTCCGTAGATCTGCGGCACGGTCGATCCCATCGGACGGAGATAGGTCGAGATCTGCCCGCGATGATGGACGATGTCGAACAGGAAACCCCACGCCATCGACGACGCGGGACGTTGGCCGCCGAAGAACTCGAGCGTGCCATCCCACTTCGCGGGGCTCAGCGCCATCCAGCGCTTCGCGATGTCGGCGCTCTGGCGCTCGTAGGTCGCGAGCACCTCCTGCATCGACGCCGGCATCGGCCCAGGCGCCCAATCCGCCTTCCCGTTCTCCATCGCCTCGATCAGCATCTTCTCCTCGGCGACGATCTGCCACGCGATCTCCTGCGCCGTGCGCGACTTCGGGTCCGGACGGTAGTCGGAGCCGTCCGGGATCCTCTCCAGCACGTTGCGGGTGGTCTTCGATTCCTGGTTCCAGAACTTCGTGAAGAGCGACTTTTCGTCCACGTGCACTCCTGTCGGTGTTTGCTTGGCTGGATCAGGCCGGCGGTGCATCCTCGCCGCGAGGCGCGCTGCCGCCGGCGGCGAGGAGCATCGCGAGGCCGATCACGAAGGCGAACTTCGTCTCGACGAGCACCGCGTCCACGCGGTCCAGCCAGAGCGGCGAGAGCGCGACGCCCACGCAGATGACGGCGTAGGCCAGCACCATGCTGCCAAGGCGTGCCGGTCGTTGCCTGATGATGATTGCGCCGACTGCGCCCGCGAGCACCGGGATGGCGGTCAGGGCGAGGTGCCACGCGTCGTAGCGAGCGCTGAAGTCGGGCATCGGCGAATCATCGCGTTCGGTCCGCCCCCGTGCAAGCACCACTCGCGCTATTCAGTGCCCCATGCGATCTCGACCCCGGCCCGGTCCGTCAGCGCATGGCGCAACAACGCGAGCAGCGACGCCGGCGCGCCCGCCTCCTCGAGCATCTCGACGGTGTCGAGGTCGATCCAGTAGTCCTGGTCCTCGCCGGACTCCTCCTCGAGCGACTCCTCGAGGAACGCGAGGTCTTCCTCGCTGATGGCGCCGATCACGACGCCGGTTTCGTTGTCGCGCAAGTTGATCATCTCGTTCTCCACTTTCTTTTGAGGTCCCCCGCACGAGCATCGCGATCGCTCCCCGGGGTCGTACACCGCCCGGGCGCTCACGCATCGAGCCGCTGGTCATAGGGGACCACTTCGCCTTGTTCGAGGTGGCGCCTCAGGAGGCGAAGGTAGAGCGCCCAGCAATGAGCGGAGATCCGAAAATGCTCGTTGGCGACGGGCCAGTTCCGATGGTAGAAGCGGACCTGCGTTCCCGGGACGCTCGGCGTGAGCGCGAAGCCGACGAGCGTCGACTCCCAGTCGGGATCGGACTCGGTCATCCGCAGCTCGAACAGCTCGCCGGGAACGGACCGCGTGACGACGGCGCGCCATCGGTACTCGGGGCCAAAGTCCAAGTCGTATGATGAGCCGACCGACGCCTCGCCGCTCGAGCGCAGCGTCCACCATTGGTCGAGGAGCGCGGGTCGGCTCACGCCCTCGAACACGCGCTGCGGAGAGGCCCGGATGACGAACTGTTGCTCGATGTCTGCCATGTTGGTCGCGCCCACCGCCTCGGCGAGCGCTGCGCCTCAGCGCTCGAGGGCCTGGAGGAACGCGTCGAGCCGCGCCTGCTGCGCGGGATGCAGCGCCTCGCGGTCGAACCCGAGCAGTGCGTCCTCCTCGAGGTCGGCCTCCTCGCCTTCCGATTCCTCGATCGGCACGGCACGCCACGCCGTCAGCGCCGCATCGAGCGACCCGTTCCCGTCCAGGTAGTCCTGAAGGATCCGTAGATACTCGCGCACATCGTCCCGGGCATCATCGCGCACGACCCGCCTCCATCGCATGATGACTCAGTACCCCGGATTCCCGCGGAAGATGATCGCCGCGCCGCTGCCCGGAGGCGCCGCGCGCGAATCGCGCGCGCTTAGCGGCACGGCTATCCTTCCGGTTGTGATGGTGTATGGAACGAGTCGCGAGGACGGTACCCATGTCGATGGCATTCCTGAGGGACGACGCGGAGGGGGAGATGCCCCGCCGCAACTACGGGCTCCCCGCGCGGGACGATCCCGACTTCGACCGCGTCGCCGCGAGGGCGCTGCTCGAGGCCGCCCGTGTCAGCGAGACGCAACTCGCCGAGCGCGCCACGGGATACTACTGGGGTGAGCCGAGCCTGCGGCCGTACGTCGAGGTGATCCTCGCCGAAGCGGAGCGGGACCGGGATGACCGGCTCGAGCAGGTCGCGCGGCGTTTCCTGCGCTGATCGCCGGTTCGGGCGCGCCAGCTAGCCGGGCCGCACGTCCAGCCCGAGCAGCGTCGCGATCTCCAGCGCCTGCTCGTATGTGATGATGGCGCCGCGCATCTGGGACGCCGTGGGATCCAGGGTCCCGAGCGAACTTCCGCGCAGGTCGCACGCCGCGAGCTTCGCCTGGTGAAGGTAGGCGCCGTCGAGACTGCTGTTGATGAGCCGGCCGCCGCCCAGGTTCGCGCCCTTCAGGTCGGACTCTCGCAGGTTCACGCCGTCGAACTCCGCCGTGCGCAGGTCGGCGCCCGGCAGTCCGACGTGCGTCCAATTCCCGCCCGACACGCGCAGCAGGTCGAACGTGCAACGCTTGAATGTGCTGCCGAGCAGCTTGCAGCCGGTGAAGCTCGCCTCGAAGAACGAGCAGTTCACGAAGGTGCAGTTGATGAACGCCGCATCGAGGTGCACGGAGCAGTTGAACTTCGCTCGGCTGAACGTGCAACCGGTGAACGTCGATCCCTCGTTCCTGCATTCGGTCATGTCGAGGTCGGCGAACTCGACGCCCGAGTGCGTCTCGCGCAGCAGCGTGCGACTCTCCCAGCTCTCAGCCTCCACGTCGTCCCGACTTCGACGATGTCGCCGGGGGCTTCGCTCGCTGCACCGGGACCGGTTGCTTCGGCGCGGTTGCCGCGGGGAGTTTGGGGTCGGTCGCGCGCGGTCGCGACGATCCGAACTGCGGAACCTGGGTCTTTCGCTTCTTCGACATGGACTGCCTCCGGTGCGGATCGTGCTGCATGCAAGTAAGCGGGGCACGGCGGCAGACGCCACCGGACGTGGGCGCCGCGTTCAGCCCGGCCCCGCGCCGCGCCGGTTCAGCCAGTAATAGAGCGGCAAGCTGAAGCCGAACCCTCCGAACAGCGAGAGCAGCACGAACACCTGCCACTTCACGCGCCCGATCGGATGCCGCGCGAAGTACACGCTCAGGAGGACGAGCGTGATGGCGACATCGAGCATGAAGCCCAGGGCCAGCCTGTTCTCGAGCACGGCCCTCCATCCGTCGAACTCGAAGAGGAGCCAATACACGAACAACCCGTTGGGAACGATCAGGCCGAAGAGGGCGACTGCCAGGAGCAGCATGATTGTCACTCGGGCGCGGGGACTGGACCATCAAGGTTGCAGCGTCGGTGATGCGCGAAGGCGATAATTCTAGGGTCAGGGTGCCGGGGTTCGCACGCGATCCGCTTTCATCGAGAACGACCACTCGTCGCCGAGCCGACCGGCCTCGATCTCCCGCCGCGTGGCGCGAGTCGCCGCGGTATTTGTCGCGGTATTTGTCGCGCCAGTCTTCAGGTCGCGCGAGAGCTGTCGCGTGCTCCACGCGGCGAGTCCGCCCAACACGCCGGCGGCTGCGATGAATCCCCCCGCATGGCCAATCGAGAAGCCGATCAACGGAGACGCAAGTCCGACGATCCCGGAGACGACACTCGCGGCTCCGAGCGCGCGCAGACCCTGCAGGCGCCGCCGAGTCCGTGCCTCGAGCGGCCGTGACCCGCCGCTGGGTCGCAGGCTGAGCGCGAAGCTGCCCCCAGCCACGGCCCCCAGGAAGGAGACGATGCGAACGGTGATGGCGGCAACACCCAGCAGCGCCACCGGACCATGCGCCGCGAGCGGAAGAATTGGCGTGAGCACCCATGCGCCCACGGCGATCGCGGCTCCCAGAACCGCCCATGGCACAATGCGACGCATCAGGATCTCCCGGTGTCGGCACGAGCAACGACCAGGCTGCAAAACAGCATCGCCGATACGACCGGTAGCCACACGATGCGCTCCCACGGACTCGGAGTCGCCGCATTGGCCACGACGCCGACGGCGCAGTAGGCGACGACGAACCAGGCAGGCCGGCGCGCACGGGCCTGCCAGGCCGGCGTCACCAGTCCTGCGCGCGCCCGCACCAACAGGGCGAACCCCACCATGAGCAGCGCGGAGACGACCGCCGCCGCTCGCATCGACGCGGGGAGCCGCCCCGGGACGCGTCCGCCCCATGTGAGGAATCCCCATGGCGCGCCAACCAGCAGCGCGAGCTGGAACGCCCCGACGATCACCGCCAGCGCGGTGAAGATCGTCGCCGCCCGCGTTGTTGCCCGTGAAGTCACTTGCGTAGAGTCCTCTGCCATCTCACCGGCTGTGTGTTCAACTGGGGTGCAGCGCCGAAGTGGCCGCCAGAAGAACCAAACGTAGCGTCCGCAAGTCACGCATTCCTGAGCGACGGCAAGGATGTCGCTCAGCTGATCATGGGCCCGAGCGCTATCCCAAGCGCCGCCAGCAGCAACGCTCCGAAGGCGAAGAGGCCGAGCACACCCGCTATCGCGCGCACCAGGCGCCAACCAGCGGTCGCGCCGGGTGTCTCCAGCCACCATTCCCGCTGCAGCCGTCGCTCGGCGATCGCCCATACTCCGTAGAACATCAGGCAACTGGCGGCACTCGCAAGGACGACCCAGGCGATCGGGCGGGCCCAGAACGCCGCGCCGGCAATCAGCGCACCACCCGCGATATCGATGCCCAAGCGAGATGATGGCGTCGCGCGGGCGCGGGCGCCGAGCAAGTCGCCGAGGGACGCATCAGGTCGTGGCGTCGATGAGGTCATAGGAATCCCACCCTCAGGATTCTAGGTGACATGGAGAACGCTCCGCGCCGTTGGGAGTACATATCGTACACCCTCTCGTCCCGTGAGGCGAGCATGCCCGCGACCGCAGTGCACGTGACCTTGCAGCGACTCTTCTCCGAACTGGCGGACGGCGTGGCCGCCGGCGAGGCTGCCTACATCCTCAACTCGGGGGACGACGGACTCCTCCGTTCGCTCGACAAGGTGCCCGCGGCGGACGCATCGCGCGCGGTCGACGGCGGCGCGACCATCGCCGCGCACGCTCAGCACCTGCGGTACAGCCTGTCGCTCATGAATCGCTGGGCGAGCGAAGGCGGCAATCCCTTCGCCGATGCCACGTGGGGCGAAGCGTGGAAGGTCGCCGACGTGAATGAGTCGCAGTGGAATGAGATCCGGCGCGGGCTGGGCGATGAGTCACATCGCTGGCTCGGTGCGCTGGGCTCACCGCGCGAGATCCCCGAGACTGAGCTCGCCGGACTCATCGCGAGCATCGCACACACGGCGTATCACCTCGGCGCGATCAGGCAGATCGCACGGCGGGCTCGCGGCCCGAGGGAAGGTTCGTCCGCGTAAGAACAAGGCGCGGGCATGAGTTCCCATTGCCGATCGTTCATCCGCGCGGCCGCACGTACCAGCGCCAGCCGGCGTAGAACAGGTTGGCATCGAGTCCGGGATTCTGCGGACGCGAGTAGAGGTTGGAGAGATGATGGAAGGTGTAACCCAGCTCGACCGACTGTGACGGCGTGCGCCACAGCTCGATCCCTCCGCCCCACTCCAGCGTGAAGTTGAACTCCCGTGAGTCGGGCACCGGCACTTGGCGCGAGAACCATGCGGCACCAACGGCGCTGTTGCCGAAGATCGCGAGGCTTGGCGCGACCTTGATTCGCAGCGCGAAACCGAACGGGGCCAAGCCCATGCCGGTCGCGGGAGGTTCTTGCAGTTCCGTCGACCCCGCGCTCCTCACATGTGTGATCCGGATGAGCGGCGTGACGGACGGCGCGTAGGAGAGCGTGGCGGGTCCCACGCGCAACACGGGCGCCTCGAGGTGCACTCCAAGGACCAGATGCTGGCGATCGGGCGTGATCCCCCACTGGCGACCGACCGGCGAATGCTGCGCGGCGCCGACGTACGGAGCCAGCGACCACGCCGCGGCGTCGACCAGCGGGCGCTGCGCCGCAACAGGGACGGCAGACAACGCGAGCATCATTCCGAGGGCCACCTGACGTTGCATGGCATTGCTCCTGGGTTTGCGCGGCTTCGGGGAACCCTCGTCCAGCACCTTGGCGATCGCGGTGATGGTGTTCCAGTTGCGCGTGGTGGCCGACGTCCGGAATATCTGGCCCACGGCTTCGAGATGCTTGATGACTTTCATCTGGCGCCGGTACACTCCGAAGACGAATCGGTCGTCGATGCCAAGGATCTTCAGCAGCCATGGGCCGCTCGAGGGCAATCGCATCGGCAGCGGCGGCGCCGAGCGAGGACGTCGCGCGAGCAAGCTCGCGAAGCGAACCATGTCGTCTCGTACGGGCTGGCCCGCGAACAAGGAACGATCGTGCGACACCAGACTTCGGATCTCGCGGCCGTCGCACATCAATATCTCCGCCTCGAAGGGAAGCCTTCGTTCAAGCTCCGCGCGGAGTTGCGTGCGACCGACCGGCCGGCGAATCACCAGCGTCCCAGCTGTGCCGATGTTCACCGCTTCGAACTGCTTCAGCTGTTCGGAGAGCGCACTTGGCCGGAAGCTCCTGTGACCACCCACGTTCACCCCTTTCAGCAGGACCACGAGCGCCACGGCTTCCTCCTGCGGCCATCGCGCAGTGCGGCCGCTGCCCTCTTACCCAGTCACTCTCATCGCGAGCGGTCCGTCAATGGTGCCGCTGCAGGTGCGGCACACGCGGCCGCTCCCGATTCCTCGATGCGATCGAGCGCCGCCTCGGCCCGACGAAGCTGATCCCTGCTTCCGCGGATGGTCAGTACCCTTGGTGCGCTGGTGGGCGCCTGCAGGGTGACCGTGGGAAGACCCGCGAGAGTCGGGCGCATCAACTCCGCGGCCTGTGCAGACGGGATGCACTGCAGCACACGAGTGTGCGTCACGAGCGCCACGCCGCCGCCCGCGGGCATCACCAAGCGGCTGAGGACTATCCCGGCCAGGACAAGGAAGGCGACGAGGCCGCCCCCGAGCCACACTCGGCGTACGCGACGACTCGCGACCGTCGGCCTGGCAGGCGCATCGGCTGCCCGCATCTCGGCGAGCGCCGCGTCGAATGCGGCGTTGGAGATGCCCGCCTCGGACGCAGCCGCGCGGAGATCCGCGATCGCCGCCGTGGCGGCATCCGCCGCATCGAGCTCGCTTGCGCGCGCGATCAGGCGCTTCGCGAACGCTTCCGGGAGTGGTTGGGTGTCTGGCGCGTCAGGCGGGGGACGACTCACGGCGGATCTCCACAAAGGCCTGTGGCGCCCGTCACGGCTGGTCGGGTTGATGCAGCAGCATCCAGGACGTGCCGAATCTATCACGCAACATCGCGAAGCGGTTGGCGAACGGAGTCTTCTCCATCTTCATGAAGATCTCCCCTCCGTCGATGAGCACCGCGTACACCCGCTCGGCGTCCGCCTCGCTGTCCAGCGATAGCGTCAGGTAGGCACTCCGCATCGGCTCGGCTTGCGGGATATCCGCCCCCATGAGCGACGTGCCGGCGATCTCGATGCGCGCATGCAGCACCTTCTCGCCCCAGTCTGCCCTCTCGACTTGGCTCGGTTGCTCCTTGTGCCGCACGATGCCGCTGATGCGGCCGCCGAGGTGTTCCTCGTAATGACGGAACGCCTCCTCGCAGGTGCCGCGATAGTTGACGTACACATCCAGTCTCATTGGATCTCCCTCTCGACGAGACTCTCGCTACTCTCGCGGCAGCGACGTCAGCGCGCGCTCGCTCAGCAACGACGTGACGTGGCGCTGACCCTCGCCGATCCGCTCGATCTCCAGCGCGATCGACTCCACCGTGTGCTCCATGCGAGCCAGCCGCTCTTCCGCCGACCCGATCCGCTTCGCGTCGACCGAGAGCTCCTTCAACCGTTCCTGGTGGGTCAGCCAGGTCTTGAGCATCCAGCCACTGATGCCGAAGACGATCGCGATCGAGATGGCTTCCATCAGCTGGTCCGGCGTGAATGTTGATTCATCGGTGCGAGCAGGCACATGGGAGAGAGTACGCGCGCGAGAGCGGAAGGTGTCACGGCGAACGCTCCGCCGTGGCCTCGACGTGCCGGCTGAAGCTGTCCAGGATGGCCTGCCAGCCTTGGCGCTGGAGGTCGGGTGGGTTCTCGGACTCTGCATCGAAAGTCTCCCGCACGAGCACGCCGCCGGCACGCTCGACGAACTCGACCTGCACCTCCCGGCCATCGCTCATCCGGTATTCAATCGTCTCATGGGGCACGATTCGCGTGTACGTACCCTCGAAGTCGAAGCCCACGCTGCCGTCCTTGGCTTCCATGCGCGACGTGAACTTTCCGCCCTCGCGCAGGTCGACCGTGCTGCTGGTCGTGTGCCAGTCGTCTTGGGCGCTATTCCACTTCATGATGTCCGCGGGATTGTTCCAGGCATCCCACACGTCGCTCAACTTGGCTGCTGCGACGCTCTCTACCGTGATCTTCATCGTTGTCCGTTTCTTCTAGGGGGATTGATCTCCTCGCGAACACTATGCTGGCTCGAAGAACTCGACTGGATTGCCGTCCGGATCCTCCGCCAGTATCTGCTTGCCTCCTGGTCCTGCAACGATCTCATTGCGCAACTTGACGCCAACCTGCCTCAGTAGAGCGACGCGCTTCGGCAGGTCCTCGACTTCGACGACGAGCCGGTTCCAGCCACCGGACTCGGGCCGTCGTCCGTCTGGCATCGGCCGAGCCGCTGAGCTGTCCGGTCCACTCAGCCAGAGAGTGAGGTCGTCGTGCGACACGTATGCGAAAGCCGGACCCATCTTCTGCTTGAGCTGGAACCCCAACTTCTCGGTATAGAACTTTATTGCGGAATCGACGTCACTGACGAAATACCTGATCGAGGCCATGGCAGGCTCCGTGGATGTGGCGGTTCAGGTAGAATGCCGCGGCGTACCGCTGCGTTCCTGCCGCTCACTCAGGGATATCGCGGACCTCCAGGCGCACCAGTTGGCGCACCCAGCGCGTTGGCCGCTGATCTCCCTCGACGATCACGCGACGTGGACCCATCTCCGCCGACAGCGGCTTTCCGTCTTCGCGGTCCACCAGGACGGCACTGCGTGCCCCGATGCTCGCATCCAGGTCGCTCAGGGCGATGACCGCGGAATATCCGTCGGCGCCGACGAAGATGACCACGCGGCGGAGTTGCGCTCGCCGCAGCGAGTCCACGGGCGTGACGCCCGCGAGGCGGAGCACTCCGCGCAGGTCGCTCCCCTCGAAGGTGAACGTGTGACCGTGCGCGGTTGCCTGCCCGCTGACGCGCGGCAGCGCGGCGAGTTGCGCCGCTTCGAGCGTCACCGACGATCCATCGGGTCGTGTCACGGCGAGCGGCGCGGTGGACTGCGCCCCGGCACTGCCGGAAACAGCGAGGAGCAGGGCGCACGCCGCTCCGAGAAGTCTGGTCATTCGTCAGTTGTTGGGGAAGACGTCATGCTAGCGAGTCTGCTTCAGCCGATCAACGATACTCGTTCTCCTTGAGGACGATCACCCAGGCGCGGCGCTCTGCGATCTTGCCATCGCGCATGACGAACACCTCGGCCATCGTCATGCGCACCTCTCCTCCCGCCGCGCGCCGCGCCGTTCCGGTGAGCTCTGCCATCACGACGTCGCCCTGCTCGACCATGCGCACCACCTCCAACTCCGGAGGATCGATGAACTCGGGTGCGCCATCAATGGCCTTGTCATAGGCCTCTTTTCCCGTCAAGTGGAAGGCGCCGAAGACAGTCCATTCGACGTCGTCGGTCAGGCACGACAGGATCTGTTCGTGGTCATTCTTGCGGAAGCCGTTCAGATAGCGGTTGACCGTCTCCAGGTTCGGCGACATCTCTGCTCACGCGGCACAGGCGGCGGCGGTGGCGGTCATCGAGGAGCCTTCACCATTCGCCATTGCGTCGTACCGATCGGCGCATCGCCCCGTGCAGTGCAAAAAGGATTCCCGTGTTGCACACGGCGAGCGCACCCCAGAAGACCACCGGTGCCCAGCGACCGTCCGTCGACGCGACGGACCAGCTCATGCCGGCCACGCCGATGATGCACCAGCTGAAACAGGCCGAGATGGTCCGGACGGCATCCCAGAACGCCTCGCGCTCGACAGCGCGAGAGAACGCCTCCAACTCCGCACCACGTGCTTCGGGCGTGACTTGGCGACTGAGCGAGAGCGAGGAGGCGGGCTGCTCGGGCATGCGCATGTTACCGCTCACGCCCAGTCGGGTTCCGGACTGCCGGTCGCCCACGCGCGATCAGTCAACGCACCGCGCCCATTCCTTCACGACACGCCGAAGCGCCGTGTCGATCGCCGCGAGATGCGAGACATCCGGCACCGACACGAGCGCCCGGTCGGACCCCTTCCAGTCGAGCAGGCCGGCCGGATCCTCCACGAGGACGCGCATGTCCAAGTCGCTGCGCGGCTTGGCGCCGAGATGCAGCACCAACTGGACGCCACGCTTCGCCCGCAGGTTGAGGGTCGCGAAGTGCACCGACTTTGCGAAGCTCGGCGCGCTCCACTTGACCTGCTCGACTGCATCTGGCACGGAGGCCGACAAGAGCGCGCACAACGCGTCAATGAGAGCGCGCTCCGGATGCCGGAGCTCGTCCAGAAACGTGTCAACGGAGTCATCGGGCGCCGCGGCGCTCGCCGCCCTCGGTTTCTTACCTGTGCTCACCATCGTTCTCGGCGCAACGGTCGGGCCCTGAGGTAGTCACTGTCAGCTCGGCGTCGCCAGCTTGAGGCCGATGATGCCGACGACGATCAGTGCAACGCTGAGCATGCGCGCCGCGCTTGCCGGCTCCCCGAAGAACAGGACGCCGAAAAGGACGGTGCCGACCGCGCCAACGCCGACCCAGACACTGTACGCCGTTCCGATCGGCAGCGACTTCGTCGCGATGCCCAGCAATCCCATGCTGATCACCATCGCCACGATGGTCCAGACACTGGGCCAGAGGCGCGTGAACCCCTGCGTGTACTTCAATCCGATGGCCCAGCCCACTTCCAAGATCCCGGCAACCATCAAGAGCAACCACGCCATGCGACCTCCCCTGCTCTTCGGGGTCGTCCCCGATGAATGATACAGGCGTGAGGTCGTCCTCCCGCCGCGTTGCCTAAAGTTAAGTACGCAGCGACAGTGACGGAGTCACCGCGAGCGGGTTCGGCTCTAGCGAACGACGAGTGAAACCTGGGCACTCGGCCGTGCCGACTCGCGACCCGACCAATGCCGTGACTGCAGCCGCGCGGTGAACCGTACCGTGCCCTCGCGACGAAGATGCACTCGTCCGTCCTTCAGAGCAGCAGGAGGCAAGATGCGTGACGAACGCGCGCGGACGACAT
>DATLLD010000016.1:0-9545 GCA_035538035.1 Gemmatimonadaceae bacterium
GCGCCGGAGATGACGGGCAGCTCGATCAAGCTCCGATTCCCGGGCTTCCCGCCGATGGATGCCTGGGGCGTGTTCCCGGACGGGCGCGTGCTGATCGTTCGCGGCACCACGTACACACCCGAGATCCACCTCGCCGACGGGACCAGGCGGACGGCCCCGGCCATCGCGTTCCCGGTCGTGCGGGTGACGGCGGACGATCGCAAGAAGCTCATGGACGAGCTCAGGGGCGGGATCGAGAAGGCGATGGCCGGGGCCGTCCGCTTGGTTCCGTCGGCGAGGTGGATCTCGGGTGTGTACGTGGTGCCGCGAACGATCAGCACGCGCCCGTCCGGGAACACGCCCCAGGCATCCATCGGCGGGAAGCCCGGGAATCGGAGCTTGATCGAGCTGCCCGTCATCTCCGGCGCCGTCAGGTATGACGGCATCTTCGCGAGCGTATCCGCCTTTCCGTTCGACCTAGTGCGTATGAGCACGACCGAGTCGCTCATGGTCATCTTGCCGCCCTCGATCGCCATCTCTCGCAGTTCGGCGTAGGTCGTGCCGACGCGGTCCGTCTCGCGCACCAGCGGCCGCTTGAGCATCGCCATCATGTCGTTCGCTTTGGCGAACGGCTCCGTGCGGAGCGGCTTGCCCTCGGGTGAGAGCAACAGCACGCGCGACTGTACGAGGTCGTGTAGCCTGATGGAATCGCCGGGGCCGCGCAGGAGCGCCGTCGCGGTCTGGAACTCGAGCGGCCCCGCTCCGAGTCGCGCCGCGTCGGACACGTCGCCGGTGGCGAAGTCCGCGATCACGAGCCGCTTCTCGCCGCCATCGTGCACGAGCAACCGGCCGTCCCGCAGCTCCACGAGATGCAGCGGTCCGGTGAACGGTTCGTCGAACTCGGCGAGTGGCTTGCCGATGGCTCGCGCGGCGCGCTGCTGCGCGGCGGCCGGGAGCGCGACTGTGAGTGCGATCAGGACGAGGGCACAGCGTTCAACGAGCGACACGACGTCTCCGGTGGCTCGGGTAGGGCGCTACGATGATATGAGGTACGCGGCGCTGCAATACCGAACGGGCTCCAGCCGTGTCGCGCCGAACGACGAAGGGCGCGGCGACGGCATGCTGCCGTCCCGCGCCCTTCGTCCTGCCGGCCCAGTCGCCGCCTACTCCTCGGCGCCCAGCTCCATCTGCCCGTCGGGCTCCCCGCCCGTGCCCGCATCCGCCGTCGGCTCGATGTCTTCCTTGTCGTCCGACACCACCCGCGCGACTGCCGCGACCACGTCGCCCATCTCGAGGTTCTTGAGCTTCACGCCCTGTGCCACACGGCCGGTGGCGCGGATGTCCGCCACCGCGCAACGCAGCGACTGGCCGCTTCGCGTGATCAGCATGAGCCCGTCATCCGGCAGCACCTCGAGCAGGCCGACCACATCGCCCGTGCGATCCGTGCGGCGCACCGTCAGGATGCCCTTGCCGCCGCGGCCCTGCACACGGTACTCATCGATGCCCGTGAGCTTGCCGAGCGCGAGCTCCGTCACCACCAGCAGCGACGCGTCGCGCTTGACCACCACCATGCCGACCACGCGGTCGCCCACGCCGAGCGCGATGCCGCGCACGCCGGTCGTGTCGCGCCCCATCGGCCTCGCCTCCTGCTCATGGAACCGGATGCTGAGGCCGTGCTTCGTCACCAGCACCACGTCGTTCGTGCCGCTCGTGATCTGCACGTCCACCAGCTCGTCGCCCTCGTCTAGCTTGATGCCCTTGATGCCGGTCGAGCGCACGTTGGAGTAGTCGGAGAGCGGCGTCTTCTTGACCGTGCCGTTTCGCGTGCAGAACAGCAGGTACTCGTTGTCCGAGAACTCCTTCACCGGCACGATCGCCTTCACCGTGGTGTCCGGCGTGACGTTGATCAGGTTGACGATCGGCTTGCCCTTCGTCGCCCGCCCGCCCTCCGGGATCTCGTGCACCTTGAGCCAGAAGCAGCGACCGTCGTTGGTGAAGATCACCAGGTAGTCGTGCGTCTGGGCGACGAACAGGTGCTCGACGAAGTCGTCGGTGCGCAGCTCGGTGCCGATCGTGCCGACGCCGCCGCGGCGCTGCTTGCGGTAGGTCGAGATGGAGGTCCGCTTGATGTAGCCGGCGTGCGAGATGGTCACGACCATCTCCTCGTTCGCGATCAGGTCCTCGATCGAGAACTCGCCCTCGTCGCTGACGATCTCCGTGCGGCGCACGTCGCCGAACGTCGTCACCAGCGCGGCCAGCTCGTCCTTCATCACCTGCATCCGGCGCGGCTTGTTGGCCAGCAGGTCCGTCAGGTCCTTGATCGTCGCGAGCACCTCGGCCAGCTCCTCCTCGAGCTTCTCGATCTCGAGCCCGGTGAGCTTGGCGAGGCGCATGTTCAGGATCGCCTCGGCCTGGCGCTCCGAGAGCTTGAACCGCGACTGCAGCTGCAGGCTCGCGGTCGGCGTGTCCTCCGCCGCGCGGATGACCTTGATCACCTCGTCGATGTTGTCGACGGCGATCTTGAGGCCCTCGAGGATGTGCTCGCGCTCGCGCGCCTTGTCGAGGTCGAACTGGGTGCGCCGCACGATCACTTCGTGGCGGTGCGTGATGTAGTGCGCGAGCACCTCGCGCATCGGCATGATCTTCGGCACGAGGCGGCGCGTCACCGCGTCCGGCACCAGCGCCAGCATGATCACGCCGAACGTGCTCTGCATCGACGTGTGCTTGTAGAGCTGGTTCAGCACCACCCGCGGGATCGCGTCGCGCTTGAGCTCGATCACGATGCGCGTCTGCGCGTCCGACTCGTCGCGCAGGTCCGACACGCCCTCGACCTTCTTGTCGCGCACCAGCTCGGCGATCGACAGCACGAGGTTGGCGCGGTTCACCTGGTACGGCAGCTCCGTGACCACGATCTGCGACTTGTTCGAGGACTCCTTCTCCTCGATCACGGCGCGCGCGCGCATCACGACCTTGCCGCGGCCCGTGGTGATGTAGTCCTTGATCCCGGCGCGGCCGTAGATGAAGCCGCCGGTCGGGAAGTCCGGGCCCTTCACCAGCGCATGGATCGCGTCGTCGGAGAGTTCCGGGTCGTCGATCATCGCCGCCACCGCCGCCGCCACCTCGCGGAAGTTGTGCGGCGGGATGTTCGTCGCCATGCCCACCGCGATGCCGGTCGAACCGTTCACGAGCAGGTTCGGGAACGCCGACGGCAGCACCGTCGGCTCCTGCAGCCGGTCGTCGTAGTTGGCGGCGAAGTCGACCGTGTTCTTCTCGATGTCGCCGAGCATCTCGACGGCGATCCGCGTCAGGCGCGACTCGGTGTACCGGTACGCCGCCGCCTTGTCGCCGTCGACCGAGCCGAAGTTGCCCTGGCCGTCCACCAGCGGGTAGCGCAGCGAGAAGTCCTGCACCATGCGCACGAGCGCGTCGTACACCGACTGGTCGCCGTGCGGGTGGTACTTGCCGAGCACGTCGCCGACCACCGTCGCCGATTTCTTGTACGCCCGCCCCGGCACCAGCCCGAGCTCGTTCATCGCGTAGAGCACGCGCCGGTGCACCGGCTTGAGCCCGTCGCGCACATCCGGCAGCGCGCGGCTCACGATGACGCTCATCGAGTAGTTGATGAACGACTCCTTCACCTCGTCCTGGATCAGGCGCGGGAGGATCCGCTCACGGTTGTTCGGTGCGGTCATTTTTCAGGGGAGGAACGGGGAAGGGCTTGGCTCGCGGGCAACACTCGAATTTAGCCGCGGGAACACCCATTTTCAATCGAAATCTTGGTTCCGCGCGGCCTGCTGGAACACAGGGGGCACAAGGGACACGGAGAACGACGAAGACACCATCAAGACGTCGGGAACGAACTTGGGAACGAGATACGAATGAGCACGTCCTTCTCGTTGCAGTTCCCTGTGCCCCCCTGTGTTCAGCTGTTCCCGTGGCGCGAGCGACGGGGCGAGTGGCGCGAGTGGCGCGAGCGGCGCGGCGCCGCCCTACTCCTCGTCCTCGAGCTGCCCCTTGGTGATCCGCTCCCGCTCCGCCCGCCGTTCCTCGTACCACCGCCGCGTGATCTCCCCCGCGAGCGCGGTGTTCCCCAGCCCGAACGAGAGCGAGAGCGCGAGCGCCACCGCCCCGAAGATGATCGCGAATGCCGTCGTCACGATCCCCGTCGCCACCCCGAGTTCCTGCAGCGACATGAACACCGCCAGCAGCACCACGCCTCCGCGTCCGACGCGCGCCAGCATCGGCCCGCCGTGCAGCCCGCTCGTCGACGCCCCGATCAGCGCCGCCACGAAGTCACCGAGCACGATGCCCAGGATCACGATCACCAGCGCCGCGATCACGCTCGGCACGTAGCTCACCAGCTCCGAGAACACCTGTCCCAGGTAGTCGATCCCCAGGGTGTCCGCCGCCAGCAGCATCGCCGTGAACAGCAGGAACCAGAACACCAGGTTCGCCACCACGCGCGTCGGGTTCGGCCGCTCGCCGGCATGGTCCATCGCCGGCACCACGCCGCCCTTCTGCAGCATGTCGTTGAGTTGCACGCGACGCAGCACGCGCACGACTGCCTTCTGCGCGAGCTTCGCTATCAGGTAGCCCGCCATCAGCACCACGGCCGCCCCGAAGAGAGCCGGCACGTACTCCCAGAGGCGCTGCAGGCTCTCGCCCAGTCTGTCGAGGAATGTCAAGATGATCTCCGCCGATTCCCGGCGGCTAGAAGGTGAATCGCAACAGGGAATGCCGTCCGTGCACGCCGGCCGCAGCCGATGCGAGTCCGACCGGGTCGATCGTCAGCTGGCCAAGCCCGAGCCGCCGGCCCTCGTCTCCGCGCGGCTCGAGGTACCGCTCGGTCATCACGACGCCGCCGATCGCGCCAAGCGTCGCGAACCCGAGCGTGATCGCGCCCTCGCGCTCCGCCTCGCCGGCCACGAGCACGCCGACGCCGACTCCCATCAATCCGCCCGCCACGCCGCCGAGCGCGAGCATGTTGCCCTCGCTGCGGGTGTGGTCGAAGCGGCGCACGAGGAACCGGTCAGCGGCCCAGGTGCCGAGCAGCCCACCGCCGAGCATCGCGACGGCGACGGCCTTGTCACTGGGTTCGCTCTCGACGATCGCTGTGCCTGCCGCTGTCGCGCCGATCGCGGCGCCGAGCCAGAGGGACTGCACGTCGCCCGCCGTGACGTTGTACGGCGCGTTGCCGGCGTAGAGACGGCCGAGGGCGTAGCCGGTCCAGCCGGACACCGTGAGGAGGATCGCGCGCGACTGGTCCGAGATCCCGCGGTCGTCGTTGATGTCGGGGTCCGCTGCGTACGCGAGCGCCGCCGCCGAGGCGAATGCCAAGTCATGCCCGAACGTCGTCGCGACGGCCTCGCCCGCCGTGAGGCCGTTGCCGACCAACATCCCGGCCACCGTGCCGCCGAGCCCTCCGATGAGCGTCGCCGCGCCGTTCGTCGACGAGTTCGACGAGCCCTCGCCGGACGCCGCTACGTACAGGGCGCTGATGGCGCCGCGCCATGCCATGCGCGTCGAGAGCAGTTGCTGCGCCTCCGAGATCTCAAGCCGCCGGCTCGCCTCCGCCGCGGCAAAGAACGTCCCGCCCGCCATCACCAGATATCCGGCCGATGCCGTGACGCCGTTGTCCCCGACCATCGCGGCGAACGACGGCCCGTAGACCGCGAGGCCAAGGATGGTCTGGTCGCGCACGAACGCGTTGCGCACGCCGCGATCGGTCGGCGTGCGGCGCTCGGCCCGTACGGCGGCCAACGTGTCTGCCGAAGAACCGAAGTCGAGTCGGCGCGGCGGCTCTTGCTGCGCGGCGGCAGTCGAGACGGTGCTCGCCAGCGCGATCGCGAGCGCGAGGAGGTGGGTCAGTTTGGCGGATCGCATGCGGAAATCTACTAGCGCGGGCCGCTCACCGAATCGGGGGACTTCCCGGGGTTCGTCTCGCCCTCGTTCAAGTGCGCGTGCCACGCTTCACGTCGAAGAGCACGCTGCGATGGCACTCGGGGCACAGCAGCCACTCCCGCTTTCGCGCGTAGCCGAGCCCGAAGCTCCCGCCGCCGATCGACCGCACGCGCATCCGCACCTGGCACCGCGGGCACTCCGCGTGCCCGTCCCGCGAGTAGCTCTCGCGCACCGCCTTCTCCTCCTCTGCGGTGTACTGCGCGCGCTCCTCAGTCATCGGCGATCCGCAGCACGATCTTCCCCATCTGCGCGCCGGTCTCCATGCGCTCGAACGCGGCGCGGCCGTCGGCCAGCGTGTACACCGAGTCCACCGGCGGAATCAGCCGGCCCGCTTCGAGCTCCCCGATGATGGCGTCGAACTCATCGTCGTTGCCCATCGTCGACCCGAGGATCGACCACTGGTACCAGAAGAGCCGGCGCACGTCCATGGTGAGCGCCGGGCCGGAGGTGCCGCCGCAGGTCACGAGCCGTCCGGCGCGCGCGAGCGCGTAGAGCGACTTCTCCCACGTCGCCTCGCCGACCGAATCGACCACCACGTCCACGCCGCGCCGTCCCGTGAGGCGCCGCACCTCGCGGCCGACGTCGACCTTCGAATGATCGAGCAGCACGTCCGCACCGAGCGCGCGGGCACGCTCGAGCTTCTCCTCGCTCGACGACGTCACCCACACGCGGGCGCCGCGGGCCTTGCAGATCTGCAGCGCGGCGAGCGCCACGCCTCCGCCGATGCCCCAGATGAGCACCTCGTCCCCCGGCTGCACCCGCGCACGCGTCACGCACATCCGCCACGCCGTCAGCGTCGCGAGCGTGAACGCCGCCGCCTCTGCGTCCGGGACGCCGGGCGGGATCCGCCGCACGTTCGTCGCCGGCACGACGACGCGTTCCGCGAAGCTGCCCGGCAGGTGCTCGCCGAGCAGCCGATACGTGGTGCAGAGCGACTGCTCGCCGGCGAGGCAGTATTCGCAGTGCCGGCACGAGATCCCGGGGTTGATCACAACGCGGTCGCCGGGCGCGAGCGGAACGCCTGACGGGCCGCTCCCGCGCGCACCGACATCCGCGCCAACCTCCTCGATGATGCCCGTGGCATCCGCGCCGAGGACCCAACCCGGCGTGATGTTGATGCCCGGCAGCCCGCCGATCGTCCAGAGATCGAGGCGGTTGAGTGCCGCGGCGCGCACGCGCACGCGGACGTCGAGCGCGCCCGTGCGCGCCGGTTCCGGGAGGTCTTCCCGATACCGGATCTTGTCCAGCCCCCCATGCTCGTCGATCGTGAGCCCCTTCAACCGCGCCTCCTCGAGTCCCGTGAACGCACCAATCCGTGACGCGGCTCGTTATATTCGGGGAACGAGTCCCGCGCGCAGTGCGCGCTCTCCCAAAACGATGAAACTGCCGCGATGATCCCGATCAAGGTCCCCCCGCTCGGCGAATCGATCACTGAAGCGACCATCTCCCGCTGGTTGAAGAAGGAAGGCGACGCCGTCGCCATCGGAGATACGCTCGTCGAGCTGGAAACAGATAAGATCACCGTCGAGGTGCCCGCACTCAATGCCGGCACGTTGACGAGGCGCCTGAAGTCCGACGGCGACGTCGTGCACGTGGACGAGGTGCTCGCCGAGCTTGGCGAGGCCGGCGCAGCATCCGCGAGTGCAGGCGCGGCCGCTCCGGCACCGACGCCAGCGGTCGCACCCGTTGCGACACCCACACCCGCGCCGGTTGCGACTCCGGCCGCGGCGCCCATGGCTTCGACTCCGGCCGCCGCGGCCGCTCCGTCGTCAGCGCCGGGCGACGTGCGCGCCGCACCGTCCGCGGCGCGCCTCGCCGCCGAGTCTGGCGTCGACCTGAACCAGGTCGCCGGGACCGGTCGCGGTGGAGTCGTCAGCAAGCCCGACGTGATCGATCACATGGAAGGCCGCAAGCCGAACCACGTTCCGCTGAGCGATCCCGCTGCCGCGCCGCCGCCGGTTCCTGCCGGCACGCTGCCGTCGGGCGGCGCTGCTGCCGCGGCCTCAGCACCGACCCCGGCCGCACCCGCGGCACCCGCGGCGCCGAAGCCGGCCGCGCCCCGTGCGGCCGCGCCCGCGGCCAACGGCGGCACGCGCGAGACCCGCGAGAAGCTCACGACGCGCCGCAAGCGCATCGCCGAGAACCTCCTGCAGGCGCAGCACTCCACCGCGCACCTCACGACGTTCAACGAGATCGACATGACCGCCGTGTCGACCTTCCGCGAGCGCATGAAGGAGCGCGTCGAGAAGGAGCATGGCGTGAAGCTCAGCTTCATGCCGTTCTTCGCCAAGGCCGCGTGCCTCGCGCTCAAGGCGTTCCCGATCGTGAACGCGCAGCTCGACGGCGACTCGGTCATCTACAAGCACTACGTGAACCTCGGCATCGCGGTCGCCAGCGAGGCCGGCCTCGTCGTCCCGAACATCAAGGACGCCGACCGCATGGGCATGATCGGCTTCAGCCGCGCCATCGGCGCCGTCGCCAAGCGGGCGCGCGACTCCAAGCTGACGATGGACGACCTCACGGGCGGCACGTTCACGATCACGAACGGCGGAGTCTTCGGTTCGCTGCTCTCGACGCCGATCATCAACTACCCGCAGGTCGCGATCCTCGGGTTGCACAAGACGCAGGACCGGCCGATGGCGATCAACGGGCAGGTCGAGATCCGCCCGATGATGTACGTGGCCCTCAGCTACGATCACCGGATCATCGACGGGCAGCAGGCGGTGCTCTTCCTGGTGAAGGTCAAGGAACTGCTGGAAGATCCGGCCTCGATGCTGATCGACGATTGATCGTCGGCAGTGATCCGCGACCGCCCGGGGCCAAGGATGGCTCCGGGCGGTCGTTGTTTTTGGCGTAGATGCGGAGACGACAGGCCACAGGAGTCGCGGAGGCACGGAGGGCCACAGAGCAAACTGGACTGATGGGTACGACCACTGCCGCGCTTGCTCTGTTCCCTCAGCCGACCACTCGGGTCACGCCGTCGACGAGCCTGGCTTCGTTGAAGTTGATCAGCAGGCCCCGCCGGAAGCCGCCGAGTCGGAGGTAGGTGATTAACTGAGCGCGATGCACCGGGAGCACCTTCTCGACGCACTTGAGCTCAACCACCAGCTCCCCGGCCACCACAAGGTCAATTCGATAGTGAGCATTCAGCCGGACGCCGTCGTACGTCACGGGCAGAGTCACCTGAGTCTCGAAGCCCAGCCCTCGCTTATCCAGTTCGTGCCTCAGGCAAGCCTCGTAGACTGACTCGAGCATGACCGGCCCAACCACACGATGGACAGCAATGGCAGCCCCAATCACCGCCTCGGTGAGAGGATCCTCCAACACCGCCCGGCCCTGAGACCTCCCCCGCCCCTCAACAGTCATCCTCCGTGGCCCTCTGTGCACTCCGCCACTCCTGTGGCCTGTGGTTGCAGTTGGCCCCACTAGCGTAGGCAGCCCAGCAGCAAGGCCCATCACCACTCCCCCGCAGCCAAGCTAGATTCCCCGCATGTCCGACCCGACCCTCTCCCCAGACGTACTCGTGATCGGCGGTGGCCCCGGTGGCTACGTCGCCTCGATCCGCGCCGCACAGCTCGGCCTCTCCACCGTCTGCGTCGAACTCG
>DATLLD010000017.1:0-6430 GCA_035538035.1 Gemmatimonadaceae bacterium
CTTCCTTACCTACGACCCGCTGCCGAGCTATGCGCGCATTCGGTCACCGGTGCTGATCGTACACGGCGCCGACGATTGGAAGGTCACCGTCGGACAGGCGGATGAGATCGCCAGTGCGATTCGTCGGGGCGGCAGCAAAGCGCGCGTCGACGTCCACAAGCTAGAAGGAGTGGACCACGTATTCGGGTCTCCCGGCGCGACTGGAGGAGAGGCGGCGTTCAACCAGAGGACGCGGTCGATTCTGGTGGAGTGGCTGCGGTCGGTGACACCGACTAGCGTCGCGGCGGGTTGTGCGCGATGAGTTCTATCCCGGCCCCTCCTAACCCTGGTCCCCAGACTGCACCCGCCGCGCCATCGCCATCACTCGCCAGTACAGCGCCCGTACCTCGTCCTCCGGCAACCCCGCATCCCGCGCGAGCGCTGACGCTCGCGCCACCACCGCCGCCTCGCGCGCTGGATCGGTCACCGGCTGTCCGGTCGCTCGCTTCACCTGGCCGACCTCGCGCACGAGCCGCATGCGCCGCGCGACGAGGTCGATCAGCTGCGCATCCACGACCTCGATCGCGGCCCGCAGTTCGCTGAGGGACCTGCCAACCCCGGGATCGCTCATACCGCCGCTTCCTCGCTCGCGGCCGGCCAAAGCGAACTAAGCTCGCGACCCACCGCACGCGCCACGGCCTGCACCTGCACCATCATCTCCTCGAACGCGCCGAACTCGAGCGACTGCTCGCCGTCCGACTTGGCCTTGGCCGGAGTCGGGTGCACCTCGACGATCAGTCCGTCGGCGCCGGCCGCGATGGCCGACATCGCCAGCGGCGCCACCAACCAAGCCTTGCCGCCGGCGTGACTCGGGTCCACGATCACCGGCAGGTGCGTCTCGCGCTTGAGCACGGGAATGGCCGCCACGTCCAGCGTGTTGCGGGTCGCGGTCTCGAAGGTGCGAATGCCGCGCTCGCAAAGGATCACGTCGCCGTTGCCCTGCGCCATCACGTACTCGGCCGCCATCAACAGCTCGACGATGGTGCCGGAGAGCCCACGCTTGAGCAGCACGGGACGCTGCACGCGCCCGACTTCGCTGAGCAGCGCGAAGTTCTGCATGTTGCGCGCGCCGATCTGCAGCACGTCGGCGTACGACGCCACGAGCTCCACCTGCCGCGGGTCCATCACCTCGGTCACCACCGGCATGCCGGTCTCCGCGCGCACCTCAGCGAGGATCTTCAGGCCATCCTCGCCCATCCCCTGGAACGCATAGGGGGAGGTGCGCGGCTTGAAGGCGCCGCCGCGGATGAGTCGCGCGCCCGCGCGCTGCACCACGCGCGCCGTCTCGTGCATCATCTCCGGACCCTCCACGGAGCAGGGTCCGGCGATGACGGTGATCTCGCGGCCGCCGATGACCGTCGCGGCGGGGTCGCCGAAGCGGATGGCGGTGCTGCCCAGCGAGAACGCGCGCGAGGCGAGCTTGTAGGGCTTGAGCACGGGCATCACCTGCTCGACGCCCTCGAGCTGGGTGAGTGCGAGCTCCCTGAGCCGCGCGTCGTCGCCGATGCAGCCGATGACGGTGCGCTCGCTGCCGCGCATGATGTGGGCGCGCAGGCCGGTCGACTCGATCTGCTCGACGATGCGGTCGAGTGCGTCCGGCGTGATGCCGAGCTGGGTGACGACGATCATGTTGTTGCCTGGGAGTGATGGGGGAGGGCACGAAAAAGGGCCCGTGCGATGCACGGGCCCAGGGGTTCTTTAGTCTCAGTCTGCGCGTCAGCCGTTCTTTTTAGCCGCGCATGCCGAGGAACGCCGGGTCCCGTGTGGGGCGGCGGTAGTAAAATCGGCTGGCGAGGAGGTGGCGCATGGTCTAAGCAGAGTAGCCGAGCGCGCGGATGGTGTCAATCAGGCGGTCCAATCCCGGCCGCGAGCTCATGCTCCTTCCTCCGGACGACGGCGCGCGAGAAGGAACGTCCCCGCTACCAGCATCAGGGTGACGTACGCTCCCACGTGCAGCAGCGGTGGCATGATGGAGAGGAAGGTTGCTCCAGTCATGATTCCCGCGCGCACGTCGAGCGCCGGATGTATCGGCGGCAGCGCAGCGTTGGCTACTGCACCAACCCACGGTGGTGCCGCCGCATGCGCGATCAGCGGCTGCAGGAGCGTGAGAAAGAACAAGAGCACGCTGTACTCCGTGCCCCGCGATGAGCCCGTCGCGCCGATCACGAAGAGAAGCGAGCCGATGCTCATCTGCAGGAGGAGCAGCCAGGCGACCAGCGCCGCGATCTCGCGCAATCTTTCAGGGTCGCCCGCAACGAAAGAGGCCGCCCAAAATGCGACGAGCCAAACCGAGAGGATCGTCGTCACCAACGCCATGTCGAGCAACCACCGCGCCAGACCCCAGTCTGCCAATGATAGTCCCTTCTGGTAGACCCAGAACTCCGAGGGCTGAGGCGCGGCGGAATCACGCCCGAGTGCCACCGTGGCGGCGACGGCGCTGAGTGAGATCGCCACGCGTGCGCCATGGCGCCAATTCTGGAACCACCCGAAATCGCCCAGCGGAAGAAAGAACAGAACGCACGGCACGAGGAGCGCCGCGCCGCCGAGCCGAGCGGGCACGACGCGCTTCCACCGCGCAACCTGCCACGAGAGGCCAAGCGTGGCCGGGAGTCGCAACTGTTCAACTGGCATGGCTGCCCACCAGCGCCCGGAAGCGCGTCTCGAGCGAGCCCGCCTGGTCGCGTGCGTCGTCCCCTCCCCACGAACCAACGAGATGACCGCGGTCGAGCATGACCACACGGTCGGCGATCCGTTGCAGCTCGTCGAGATGATGCGACGCGACGAGGATCACGCGATCGGGACGCCGGCACGCGAGGATCGACGCTCGCAGCGAGGCGACGGCAAGCGGGTCGAGTCCGTTGGTCGGCTCGTCCAGCAGGAGCAGCGGCGGATCGCCGATGAGCGCCGCCGCGAGCTCGACGCGACGCTTCTGGCCGAGCGAGAGGGTGGAGAGGCGCGCAGCGCCGAGTTCGTTGATGGCGAACGAGTCGGCGAGGGCGTGCTCGGAGAGCGTGGGGAGGCCCGCGCCGGCGATCATTCGCAACCCGCCGAGGAACTCGGCGACCGTGAGATAGTCCGGAAACGCCGGCTTCTCGGGGATGAAGCCCATGCCGTGCCGTCGCCGATATAGGGACGGTTCATCACCGTCGATCGTGACCGAGCCGGCAGTCACCTTGCGGGATCCGAGCAAGAGCTTGAGGAGCGACGACTTGCCCGCGCCATTGGCGCCGACGATGCCCACGATGCCCGGCGCGAGTGTCATGGACACGTCCGCCAGAGCGCTGGCGGACGCGCGCGGATAGCGCAGGGAGACGGAGTCGAATCGCAGCGTTGGCACGGTCACTCTCGCGGCGGGAGTGGGCGGAGTCGCTCGACGGTCGTGTAATCGTCGGACTCCTCGATACGGAATGCGGCACCGTTTGCGATGAAGACCGTCCGCGCCTCAGGTGCGTCCCAGAGTCGGCCGATGGGCGTGCCCCCTGCCGTCAGCAGCTCGACGTGCGTGGCGCTGACACCGGCCGCCACAAGCACGAGTACCCTGCCGAACGCATCGACACTCACCCCGCGCACCGGAGGGAATGTCCTGGGGAGCGCGTGCACGACGCGCTGCGCCGGCGGTAGCCGTTCCATCAGACGCGCATATCCGCGCACGATGCTGTCGGGCACGGTCCATCGCGGTCCGCCTTGCCGCCTTACGTCCGTCATCACATCCGTCGCGGCGGCGAGCGAGATCAGCCGCCACTCCAATGCTGGCATCAGGAGGAAGCCGCCGCTCGGTACGGCCGCCATGCGCGGAGTGTTGTGCGCCTCCGCCTCTGGCGGATCCTTGGCGCCGCGGTAGATGGTGTCGAAGGTGGCAGACTCGAGCCGCCCGCGCAGCACGATCCACTCGCCATCGCCGCCATCGAGCACCTGACGCGTTGAGACGAGCATAACTCCTTCGGCGCTCGCGGCAACTCCCTCCAGGAGCGATCCCAATCCCTTACGCGCACGGAAGTCATGTTCGAGACCACGCGAGCCATCGTCGGCCCATTGCGTGACGACTCCGCGACCGCGATCGATGATCACTGCTCCGCCGGGTACCGCACGGATCGCGGTGCCCGAGCCAAGCCATTGCGGTGATCCCTTTACCGGCGAGCCGAAAGGATCGGAGACTTCGCCGGCCGCGATTCGCATCCAGCGATCACGCTGCAGCACATAGAGCGTGTCTCCACGCTCGTCGAGGTCGAGGATCGCGCCGGTTCCGAGTCGTTGTGCGGGAATCCGGGCTACCTCTTCCCATGCACCGAGAAGGGCGGGATGGTACGGAGCCAGCACTCCCTCCGCGGGGACATCGCTCTCTGAGCCGGCAGCGCGGGGCCACCAGGCGAAAGCGGAGCCACCGAGGAGAGTCACTCCCAGTAGCGCGAGCAGCCGTCGTGCGTTCATGCGCGGAATCTCCTACTCAGCGAGGATGTCGCCGGTGCAGCCGCCGAGCAGGCCGGTGCACATGATGCCCAGTGCGGGCTTCTCCCACCACGAAGCGTTCGAGAGCGCGGCGTCACACCGTTCCAGCACGCGCTCGTAGCAATCGGAGACCGACTCGGCGGCCAGCGGCAGCGCCGCCGAGAAGGACAGGGCGCCGATGAGTCCGAGGGTTCGAAGATGACGAAGCATGGAAATCTCCAGTTCAAGAGGGGATGTTTGCCTGCATGCCAATGGGAATCGAGACGCACGACGGCCACGACGCGCGGTCGACGCCATAGTGGCGTGCCGGTTACCCGACTCCATAGCTGCGCATGACACGCTTGAGTTCGATCTGGAGCAAATCCTCCGTGGCGATGCCATTCCTCACCGCCCATCGGTCCATCAGCCAACACACGCCGAGTGTCCCACGCAGCTCGGCGGGGCGAAGCCCGAAACTCCGTGAAATCAGCGCGTTCAATGACGACTGCTCCTCGAAGCCGAGTTCGAAGGCGACATCGGCGATACGACGTCGGGGCGCGGCCTGGATAAGGACGGCGGCGCGAATGGCTCGTGCCAGGCAGGTCCATTGGACGGGCGGCGGAATGCGAAGCCGGCGGAGCTTCGCACGCCACGCGGAGACGATGCCCACCGCGCGATCATCCTCACGCGCCTCCTCTTCCGCCGGTCGCTCAGCCGCGATCCGATCAGCGAGCTCGGCGCGCACGTCTTGCGGCAGGGTGCGCATCCTGCTGCCGAGCCACTCTGTGGTCATGGATGCGACCATCGAATGGTCGGTGAGCATGGGACGCAGCGCGTCGGCTGGATCCTGGCCATCCACGATGATGGCATGCGCATGCAGGCGACCGAGATGGAAGGCCTGCGATAGCATGCGCGCGTCGGTGCCCGGCTCAAGGCGCACGATGCGAGGCACGGTGGGGGCGAGCACCGCGAGACGTGCCAGGACATGGGCGACGACGACACCGGCCTGCGCTGCGTCGGTCAGTCGAACGGCAAGCACGAGATTGGCCTGCGCGGCGAGCGAACTCGTGCCAGCGAGGAGTGTGGCGGGCCGATACGCGGCGTAGGGCGGCTCGAGGAAGTCGAGCGATGCGCCGAGTGTCCGGCGAGCGTCGCTCGCCGGACGGAACCGCGGTGGTGCTGGGAGCGACCGATGCGTGGTCGACACGGCGGCAAGGGTAGGGCACGCCTATGCATGGCGCAATAGGCAGTCGAGGCGGGGACCGAACGAATGCTCAGCGTGCCAAAATCGCGCTCACACCGCGTACGTGGCGAAGCTGCAGCCGACGACCATGCTCGCGCAGAACGTGCCAACCGCGATCTTCTCGTACCACTTCGCGTCTTCGAGTGCGTCATCGCAGTACGAGACGACGCTCTTGAGGCACGCGTCGTACTCATCGGCGGAGAGCGGTGCCACCGCGCTCACCGAAAGCGCAGTGACGAGGCCGAGTGTTCGGAGGTTCTTTCGAAGCATCTGGACGCTCCTGGGATCGAGGTTATTGTACGCAGGCATGCCAACGGGACTCGACGCACGACTGCCACGGCGCGCGTCGGACACCACGATGGCACGCTGGTCGCCGAATCCCATAGCTGTGCATTGCACGCTTGCGTTCGATCTGGAGCAAATCCTACCGCCGCGGCTCGAGCCGCAGCCACCCTTCTGTTGCCGCCTCAACCCGCTCGCGCGAGAACACCACGGGGAAGAACCGGTCCTTCGCCCACTCCGCGAACAGGTCCTTGTAGTGCGGCGAC
The DNA here is from genome assembly GCA_035538035.1 of Gemmatimonadaceae bacterium. Classification (GTDB taxonomy): domain Bacteria; phylum Gemmatimonadota; class Gemmatimonadetes; order Gemmatimonadales; family Gemmatimonadaceae; genus Pseudogemmatithrix. Next base: position 6,256 of record DATLLD010000017.1, read on the forward strand.
GAGACGTCTCCCGACTGCCCCGGCGTGTTCGTGCCCACCGCATTGTCCCAGTCCGCCAGGTCCACGATGATCCGGAACGAAGCCCCGCTCGTCTGGTTGTCGCCGTTGCCGGTGGCGTTCACCGTCACCGCGTACCCGCCGCGCGGCAGCGGGCCCACGTCGAACCGCGCGCGCG
>DATLLD010000018.1:0-11768 GCA_035538035.1 Gemmatimonadaceae bacterium
GCGACCTCTTGACGCGGCAACCCGAACTCTCATATTACTGATTAACCAGTACTAGAGAGGCAGTCGTGGACGATATTCACTTTCCACCGCGCGAACTCGCCGTCATGAGCAGTCTCTGGCGACGCGGAGCGGCCACCGTCGCCGAAGTCCGCGAGGACCTCGACGAGGAGCTCGCCTACACCTCCGTGCTCTCCGCCCTGCAGACGCTCGAGGAGAAGGGTTACGTCAGCCACGAGGCGGCGGGCCGCGCTTATCGCTACTTCCCGCTCGTCGAGGCGGCGCGAGCCGGCGACAGCGCGCTGCAGCGCATACGAGACGCCATCTACCACGGTTCGACCGAGGCGATGTTCGCCCAGATGGTCTCGGATCGCGGCGTGAAGCGCGAGGAGTTGGAGCGCATGCGGGCGCTCCTCTCCGAGCGACTCGGCGGGAAGGACGACTGATGACCATCGCCGTCGCGTTCTACGCGCTCATCACCTCGAGCCTGCTGACCGCCGCTGCTTGGATGGTCCATGCGCTCACCCGCGCCACGCTGCCGCTCCGGCGGTTCATCTGGGCCGGCGCGCTCGGCGCCTCGGTGCTGCTCCTCCTCGTGCTGCCGCTGCGCCTCCGCCAGGACGTCGCGATGACGGTCGTCGACGATGTCTCGCTCTTCTCGCAGAACACTGCCCCGCTCGCCCTCGTCACAAGCGCCTCACGACGGCTGCCGGATTGGGTTTCAGGGGTGCTTGCCGGCGCCTGGGCGCTCTCGTCCCTGCTCACGGCGGCCGCACTGCTGGCTTCGTACCGGCGCCACCGGCGGCGCATCGCGCGGTCGCCCCACGGGGTGGTCGACGGCGCCCCCGTGCGCGTGACCGAGGACATCGGCCCTGCGGTCGTCGGCATCTGGCGTCCGGACATCGTGGTGCCGCGGTGGCTGCTCGAACGTCCGGCCGCCGAGCAGGCGCTCGTCGTGCGTCATGAGCGCTCGCACCTCAGCGTCGGCGACCCGTTGCTGCTCGTCGCGGGGTGCGCGGCCGTGACCGCCATGCCGTGGAATCCCGCGATGTGGCACCTGCTGGCGCGCCTGCGCCTCGCCATCGAGCTCGACTGTGACCATCGCCTGCTGCGCGACGGCGCACCGCCGCGCGCCTATGGATCGCTGTTGATCGACCTCACGTCGCTGCTGCCCTCGAGCGGCGTGGGCGCTCCCGCTTTCGCGTGCCATCCTTCCCATCTCGAACGGAGACTCGTCGCCATGACCGACCTGCCTATCAAAACCTCCCAACGTCGCCTGCGGTTGGCCGCAGCCGCCGGCGTCATCGTGCTCGTCACGCTCGCCGCGTGCGGCACCGAGTTGCCCACGGCTGCCGAGGTGGAGGGGGCCGACCTCGCCTCCATCGAGCAGACCGCGCCTGCCATGATCGGGCTCGGTGGTCCGGGGAGCGTCTACGTCCTGGACGGCGTTGTCGTCGATAGGGCCACCGCCGCGGCACTGAAGGCGTCGCAGATCACCGCCATCGAGGTGGTGCGCGGCGCCGAGGCTCCAGTGGTCCACATCAGGACGACGGACCTGCCTCAAGTGAACATACTGCCGCTGAAGTCACAGCCGCTCAGGAAGAAGATCAGGACGGACGACCCGTACATCGGCGTCATCGCGGCGGACTCGATCACAGTCCTGCACGACGATGGCACTGAGCGTCCGCTGGTCGTGCTCGACGGCGTCATTTCCGATCAGGCGGCATTGAATCGGTTGCCCAAGGAGAGCATCAAGAGCGTCGAGGTCGTGAAGGGCGCGGCGGCCAAGCTGACGTACGGCGAGCCCGGCGCGCGCGGCGTGATCGTGGTGACGACAAAGTCGGCACCGTGACGGGCTGCTGACGGCACGAGTGCGGCTTGCACAAACGAACGGGGCGGCCTCTGGAGGCCGCCCCGTTCGTTTCAACTAACGCCGTTACCTCGAGTTGCCCCTCCTGGGATCGAACCAGGACTCTTCTGCTCCAGAGGCAGACGTGTTGCCAGTTACACCAAGGGGCAGTATTTCCCGCCGCGCCTGCGCACAGCGGAACCGAATTTTAGCCGCAGCCTGCACTTGAGGCAACCCCGATCTACCGCGCTAACTTATTGCGATGACCCTTGACCTCCGTTACCCCATCGGACCCCTGGGGACGCCGGCCCCTTCGACGCCGGCCGAGCGCAGCGAGCGCATCGCGAACATCACCGCGCTCCCGGGTCGGCTCCGTGCCGCCGTCCACGGCCTCTCGGACTCCCAGCTCGATACGCCCTACCGTCCGGGGGGCTGGACCGTGCGCCAGCTCGTGCATCACGTCGCTGACTCGCATCTCAATGCCGTCTGCCGGCTCAAGCTCGCGCTGACCGAGGACAATCCCACGATCAAGCCGTACGAAGAGGCGCGGTGGGCCGAGCTGCCCGACGCAGCGCTGCCCGTCGACGTCTCGCTCCGCTTGCTCGACGCGCTGCACGAGCGCTGGGTCGTTGTGCTCCGGGCGCTCACGCCCGCGGACTTCGCCCGCCAGTGGACACATCCCGAGGGCGGCACGCGCGATCTCGACATCCTGGTCGCGACCTACGACTGGCATGGGCGGCACCACACCGCGCACGTCACGGCGCTGCGCGAGCGCATGGGCTGGTAGAAAGACAAAACGCCGCGGATCAAGGGATCCGCGGCGCGTACAGGAGCGCCTCGCGCACCGTCATTGGAACTCTCCGTCCTACCGAACGGCGGCGGGCAATCTCCTGCTCTTCAATCGAAAACCAAAATGGAGCTGAGGGGGATCGAACCCCTGACCTCTGCAGTGCGATTGCAGCGCTCTCCCAGCTGAGCTACAGCCCCGCATCGCGTGCCGGTCAGGCCCCCGTTACCGCTATATATACGGGACGACCCGGCTTGGTTCCGGTCACGCATACGGCCCCGCCTGATCCAGCTTGGCGGGGCCGCCGATGACGTAAAGTAGTGGCAGAGGGAACCGCGCGCCACCCCCCGGATACAGAGAAGCGCGGCACCGGCGCGATTGCCGATACTTAAGCGTGACATCACACCCATCCCACCCAGGACGCGCCATACTTCCCTCGCCATTGGAGGTGCGCCAGGCCGCGCATCGAATCGCCGGCACGGCGCGCCGCACCCCGCTGCGTCGCTCCGACGCGCTCTCCGCCCTCGTCGGCGGCGATGTGCACCTCAAGCTCGAGACCGAGCAACTCGGCGGGTCATTCAAGCTGCGCGGCGCGCTGAACGCGATGCTCTCCCTCTCCGACGACGAGCGCGCGATCGGCGTCGTCGCCTCGTCGGCGGGCAACCACGGACTCGGCCTTGCCATCGCCGCCGAGAAACTCGGCACGCGCACCACGGTGTTCGTGCCGTCGACGGCGCCGGTGGTCAAGCGCGCCGCGATCGCCGCGCATGGCGTGCACGTCGAGGCCACGCAGCCGGGCTACGACGCGGCCGAGACCGCGGCGCGGCAGTTCGCCAGGGACACGGGCTCCACCTTCATCAGCCCCTGCACGGGGCGCTCGCTCCTGGCCGGCGCGGGCACGGTGGCGATGGAGATCCTCGACGACCTCCCTTCGACCGGCACGATGATCGTGCCGGTCGGCGGCGGCGGCCTCGTCGGCGGCATCGGGGGCTACGTGCGAGGCACCGCGGCGGGCGTGCGGATCCTCGGCGCGCAGAGCGTGCGCACCAACGCCATGTCGCTCGCGCTGCAGAGCCATCGCCCGGAGCGCATTCCCGACCTGCCCACCCTCGCCGACGGGCTCGCCGGCCTGGTCGATGCAGAGATGCTCGCCCAAGGCGAGGCCGCGATCGATGCCATGGCCACCGTCACCGAGGAGGAGATCGCCGAGGCGATCGCGTGGCTCTTCCGTGAGGAAGGGCTCACGGTGGAAGGGTCCGGCGCCGTCGGGGTTGCCGCACTTCGCGCCGGACGCCTCAAGCCACAGGCCTTCCCCGTTGTGGTCATCATCAGCGGCGGCAACATCGACAAGGCGAAGCTCGCGGAGATCCTCGCGCGCTAGATTGTGGGCTTGTCACTCAGCATCCGCTTCCTCGGCACCTCCGCCTCGCGCCCCACGGTCGAGCGCGGCGTCTCCGCCCTCTCGCTCGTGCGCGAGGGCGAGACGATGCTGTTCGACTGCGGCGAGGGCACGCAGCGGCAGATGATGCGGTGGGGCGTGGGCTTCTCGCTCAGCGACATCTTCTTCACGCACTTCCACACCGATCACTTCCTCGGCGTGCTGGGGCTGCTGAAGACGCTCGCGCTGCAGGGCCGCACCGACCCGATGCGCCTCTGGGGACCGCGCGGCGCGACCGCGCTCTTCAAGCGCGCCGAAGGGCTGGGCACGGAGAAGCTGACCTTCCAGTTGACGGTGAACGAGCTCGAGCCCGGCGCTGCGGTCAAGCGCAAGGACTACGACCTTCGCACCTTCGCCGCCGATCACCGCAACGGCGCCGCGCTCGGCTACGCGCTGGTCGAGCACGAGCGCCGCGGCCGGTTCGATCCCGACCACGCGCGCGCGCTCGGCATCCCCGAGGGGCCGCTCTGGGGCCGCATCCACAAGGGCGAGGACATCACCCTCGAGGACGGTCGCGTGATCCCGCATTCGGAGCTTGTCGGGCCGACGCGCCCGGGGCGCACCGTCGTCATCACGGGCGACACGCGCCCCTGCGCCGCCACCATCGAGGCCGCCGCCGGCGCCGACCTGTTGGTGCACGAGGCGACGTTCAGCGACGAGGACGCCGCGCGTGCCGTCGAGACGATGCACTCCACCGCGCGCGAGGCGGCGCAGGTGGCGAAGATGGCAGGCGTGCGCATGCTCGCGCTGACGCACTTCTCGGCGCGCTTCTCGCGCGACACCGGCGAGCTCGCGCGCGAGGCCCGGGAGGTCTACACGGGTCCGCTGGTGATGGCCAAGGACGGGCTCGAGATCGACGTGCCCTACCTCTAGAGCGGCTGGCGCCCGGCGAATCCCGCGTCGACCTCGTGCCAGTGCGCCACGCGCGGCTCGCCCAGCATCCAGCAGAAGAGCACCGGCCGCCCGTCCATTTCGCCGGGGAAATCAAGCAACCCGGTCTCGAGCGACTTCACCTCGACGCCCAGCTCCGTGAGTTCGCGGACGAACCCTTCGATCTCGGTCGCGGCGTGCTGCACCTCCTGCGCGAGCCTCGTGGCCTCGGCCTCGTCCGCGTGACTGTGGCGAGTCGACGCGAGCTCGAAGTCCCCGACGAGCGACTGCCACTCGGCATAGCGCTGCACGAGGTCGGCGGCGATGCGGCGCACGAGCGGCAGCGCGCGATTGGCCCGCTCGGCGGTCCACGGCAGGGTGTCCGAGGTGTCGTGGCGACTCATGGCCGTGCGCCCTGCAGCAGGCCCTGGGCAGACGCGATCCGCACGTCCTCCGAGTAAAAGGCCGACTCGTTGAACGCCTTCACGAGGGCCGCGCGGGTGCCCGGCGCCAGTGAATCGCCGAGCCACATCACCCGGAGCACCGGGCTCGGCACTGAGCCCAGCCGCCATTCGGTTCCCGCCGCGTCGCGCAGCACGAACGCGACGCGCGCCACGCGCTGCGAGGCGTCGCGCGCCACCAGCGTGTAGTCGTCACGCGGCCACTGGCGTTCGTCCGACACCTCCTCCACCGCGAGCGACGGCCGCACGTCTGGCCACCATACCGGTTCATCGATGGCGATGCCCTCGAGCTCGTAGCTGCCGCCGGCATTGCGCGCGGCCGACTGCGTGACGGAGAACCGGATGCGCGCCTCGCGATCCTCCACGCCGATGACGAAGCTGCGCGGATCGAAGGCGAGGCGCTCGAGCTCGGACCTGGCCTCGCTGCCATCATCCGCCACCGCCGCGGCGAGGGAGTCCCGCACCACCCGCCACTGCTCGCGTCCGGCGGCGACGACGGTGCGCGCGATCGCGGAGCCGAGCAGCGCGTCGAGGGTGGCCGGCGTGCCGGTGCGCACGTCGAGCACGCCACGGCGCGAGCCGTGCGCGGACGGCCCGCCCACGATGTCGATGTCGGTGCGGTACTCGTACGAGAGCCACGGGCCATGCAGGTCGAGCACCATGATCTCGGCCGTGGCGATGGTGCGCGGGTTCTCATTCCCCTCCTCGTCGACGCTGAGCGGCCGCTCGTCGGGGTTGGCCGCGGCGTAGGCGCGCGCCAGCACCGGCATGAGCGTGTCGGCGAACAGCACCATGGAATCGCCGGTCACGAGGTCGCGCTTGAGGAGCCGCTGCCCGACATAGACGGCGTCGTAGAAGGACTGGTCGACGTCGGCGAGGTAGAGTTCGGTCATGCGGCCACCGACCTGTGCGAGCATCAGAGGCGCGCCGCGCACTCGGATGCCGTCATCGTCCGAGCGCACCCAGAAGACCGAGTCGGCCGCGGCGATGATGAATTCGGCGTGCGGCGCCGGCGACGGCGGTTCCACCCGTTCGCACGCGAGGACTGCCGCAAGGACCAGCAGGACGGACACCATCGGGCGCGCACGCATGGATGAAATATATCCGGTGGTGGAAGCGATTTCGTGGAGCCGGTGCAGGGAGCTCTCAGATCGCCTTCACGCCCTCGATCACCCGATCGATCTCTCCCGCCGTCGTGTAGCACGCGGCGCCCACCCGCACGAGGCCGTCCGCGGCGTGCCCGAGTTGCGCGACGACGGTGCTGGCGTAGAAGTCGCCATGGCTCGTGAACACGCCGCCCGCGGCGAGGGCGCGCGTGACGGACTCGCTGTCGTGCCCGCTCACCGTGAAGCTGACGGTCGGCGAACGCGGTTGCCCTGGCGGCGGGCCGTAAAGCGTCACGCCGTCGATCGCGGCCAGCCCGCTCCAGAGCTGCGCACAGAGCGCCTGCCCCTCCCGGTGCAGTGCGGCGTATGCGCGGCGCAGGCGCTCGCGGCGGGTCGGCGCCTCACCGCCCAGCGATGCCAGGAACTCCACCGCCGCCGCTGCGCCGACGATCCCTTCGTGATTCTGCGTGCCGGTCTCCAGCCGCTCCGGCGCGTAGTCAGGCGCCGGCTCCAGCCGCGGCGTGTCGAGCGCGGCCAGAAGCGCCTCGCGGCCGTAGATGATCCCCGCGTGCGGGCCGTAGAACTTGTACGAGGAACAGCCAAGGAAATCGCAGTCGATGGCGCGCACGTCCACGAGCTCGTGCGGCGCATAGTGCACGGCGTCCACGAACACGAGCGCGCCGGCCTCATGCGCCAGCTGCGCAGCGGTCGTCACGTCGGAGATGGTGCCGAGCGCATTCGACGCCGCGCCGATGGCCAGCAGCCGTGTGCGCGGCCCGAGCGCGGCGCGGAGCGAATCGAAGTCGAGCTGGCCGGTCGCGAGGTTCACTGTCACGCGCCTGATCGTGATGCCGCGCTCACGCTCGAGGGCGCGCCATGGCGCCACGTTGGCGTGGTGGTCGAGGTCGGTGATCACGACCTCGTCGCCGGGCCCCCAGCCGCGGCCGAGCGCGCGCGCGAGGTGGAAGGTGCCCGTCGTCATGTTGTTCGCGAAGGCGATCTCCTTCGGCGACGCGTTCAGGAAGTCGGCCAGCGTGGCGCGCGACGCGTCGAGCATGGCGTCGGTCTCGGCGCTCGTGGGATACGCCCAGTGCGTGTTGGCGTTGTGGTTCAGCAGGTAGTCCGCCATCGCGTCGACGACAGACCGCGGCACCTGCGTGCCGCCGGGGCCATCGAGATACGCGATCTCGTGGCCGTTGTGCCGCCGGCGGAGCGCGGGGAACCGCGAACGCAGCGCAGCGACGTCCAGCGTCGCGAGTGGCTCGCCCTCGCGTTCGCTGCGCCCTCCCTGCCGCACGGCGGTCATGACCGGATCTCCGCGCCGGCGCGTGCTTCCACCCATCGCACCGCCTCCACGTGATCCGCCTCCTCGCCGAGCGCGCGGTGCGCCTCCTTCAACAACTCGGAGGTGAGGTCGAGCAGCGGCGACGGCACAGCCTGCTCGCGCGTCACCTGCGCCGCGATGCCCGCGTCCTTGTCGAGCAGGGCGAGGCGGAAGGTGCGCGGGAAGGCGCGGGAGAGCACCCGCTCCGGGAACAGGTTCATCGAGGCATTGGAGCGGCCGCTCGAGGCGTTGATGACATCGAGCCCTAGCGCGGGGTCGACCCCGGCCTTCTTGAGGGCCGCGAGTCCCTCGGCCGTCGCGAGGATGTGCACGGCGAGCAGCGCGTTGTTCACCGCCTTCACTGCGTCGCCCGCGCCTACCGGTCCGCAGTGCACGATCTTCTTGCCGAACGACTCGAGGGCCGGCCGCGCGCGCTCGAGCACGGCCGCGTCGCCTCCCACCATCACCGTGAGCGTGCCCGCCTCGGCGCCGGCCACGCCGCCAGAGACCGGCGCGTCGATGAAACCGATGCCGCGCTCGGCCAGCCGCGCCGCGATCCGCCGCGAGGTCGCGGGGTCGCCCGAGGTGCAATCCACCAGCACGCTGCCGCGCGCCATGCTCTCGAGCAGCCCGTCGGCGCCGTCGAGCAGCGCTTCGACATCGGCGGAGACGGGGAAGCAGGTGATCACGACGTCGGCGCCGCTGGCGGCCGCGGCGGGCGTCGGCGCGTGCGTGACGCCGTGCTCCGCAGCGAACGCCGCGGCCTTGGCGGCGGTGCGGTTCCAGACCCGCAGCTTGGATGCGAGCGAGGGTTTTGCGAGGTGCCGCGCCATGGGCGTTCCGATGGCGCCGAGTCCGAGGAAGGCGACGATCATGCGGTAAGATACATTCCGTCGATGCGATTCGAACTGCTCATCTCGGGGATGCTCGCCATCCATGCGCGAAACGCGGTGTACATGGCGCTCGGCGCAGTGGAGGGCATCACGCGTGCGGAGGTGGAGTTGGGCCGCGCGGTGGTGGAGCATGACGGCCGCGTGACTGAGGCGGCGCTGCGCGAGGCCGTGGCGCAGGCGGGGTTCGAGGTCAGTGCGGTCCGCGCGCTGCCGCGTGAGTTGCCAACGCTCTGACCTCGCGTCGAGACACCCGGATACGCGAAACGCCGATGCATGCCCTTCACCTCATGCACCGACGTTTCGTGCCTTCGGTTCTGTTGTCGACCTGAGGGACAGGGGCCGGCCGGCCCCCCACCAGCACCGACCTGCACCCACTGCCACTCATGTCGTCCTGCATCCCTTCAGACACGATGTACGTCTGGAGGGTTTACCCGGTTTCAGTTTCTCTCACGGCCCAGCCACCGTTTCTCACTCAGTGATCGCGATCACCGTTGCCACGACCGCCGTCACATCGAGAACCAGTACGAGCCCTTGATCAGGAACGTGTTGTCCGAGCGAGTCTTGAACAGGTCGCCGTAGTCGCGGCCGACGTCGAACGTTCCCGGGTTGCGACTGTCCTGGCGGCCCTGCTGCCAGACCAAGAACAGTGCGGAGCCCGGCCGGTACTCCCAGCGGAGCACCGTATTGGAGCGGAACTGCTTGACGTTGAAGTCCTGCGTCGTGGCGCCCGCGTATGGCACGAGCCGCTCGTCGTAGCGCGCGGACCTCGCGTCTGCCAACTCCCTGACCTCGCCGAAGGCGCCGGCGGTCACGAACGGCTGCGCGTACACCTGCAGCGAAAGCGTCGGCGTCAGCGTGTAGTCGACGCGCGCGGTGACGGAGGTCGTGCGCTGGGCGAGCTGGGCGAAGGCATAGTGCGTCGCGCCGCCCTCGGCGATGTTGCCGATCCACTGCTGGCCGTTGTTGAAGTTGCTCAAGTGCAGGCCGATGTTCGCCTGCAGCCGGCTGGCGACGCGGAAGCGCACGCGCGGGTCGATACCCCACTCGCTCGTGCGGTCTGCCTGCTCTGGCATGAAGTAGCCCTGCACCACCACGCCGACCGGCTTTCGAATGTCGGTCTCGAAACCGAGGGAACCGCTCTGGCGGAGGTTGCGGCGCACGGCGGGGCCACCGCGCGCGGCGCGGTCGTCATAGGACTCGCCGAGCCCATTCACTCCCCAGCTGCCCCAGAACCCGGCCTGGTTCTGGAACTGACCGTTGAAGTTGACGTTGGCGCCTGAGTTGAGGTGCATCCCGGCGGTGTTGAAGTCGTTCCATTCGTTGAAGTTCAGGTAGAACCGGCGGTAGTACCTGGTTGGCTTCGTGAACTGGAGGCCGAGCCAGTTGCCGTTGCTGGTGATGTCGGCGCGTGAGAGGAAGCCCGCGTCGTTGACTTCGTAGCCGGCGCTCGTGGAGGTGACGGCGACTTCGAAACGCGTGATCCCGCCGCCCGTCTTGGCGACCATCGCGTTGAGCCGCGTGCCGGTCATCGACGTCGCGGTCGAGTCGACCTCGAGGTGCGAATCGGTCCGCTGGTACTGGTGCGCGCTGCTGCGCTGCGTGGCGAGGATCGCCGTCTCGCTTCCTGCGACCCGGCTCGCGACGGCAGAGCCGCTGACGCGATAGTTGCCGTTGCCGAAACGGTGCCGCGCGTCGACGCCGAACGCGTAGGCGCTCTCGCGCAGGTACGCACGCGAATCGTCATCGAGCTGGCGGTTGGTCGCGGTCAGCATCATGCCCACGTCCGAGTTGCCCTTGCCGAAGTCCTGCTGCAGCCGCGTCACGAGGAAGTTGGTCTGCGGCTCGATCGTGCGGCCCTGCGCGCCCACCTCGCGCTGAGTGAACGCGTCGAGCACGCCGACGCTGAGTCCCCGCGCCGTGCGCCCGGTGATCTTGGTGGCGCCGAGGATGGTGCTGTTGGTCGGGTTGTCCTGGTGGGAGTAGATGCCGCCGAGTTGCGGACCGCGTCCCACGCGCCGGGAGTAGAAGAGGTTGTTCGCGAACGAGAAGATGCCCGCGCCCTCGAGGAAGAAGGGACGCCGCTCCTCGAAGAACTGCTCGAACGCCGTGAGGTTGAGCGATGCCGGGTCCGCCTCGACCTGGCCGAAGTCCGGGTTGACCGTGGCGTCCAGCGTCAGGTTGCTCGTCACGCCGTACTTGAGGTCGGCGCCGAACGCGAAATCCTGCTGGCGTTCGAAGCTCGTGCCGCTGGGGCGCGTGGAGTTGGTCGCCACGGTGTACGGCCGCAGCTCGAGCCGGCGCGGCGACGCCACGTCCTCGAAGCCGGAGACCTCGCCGAACTGCGAGACGAGCCCCGTCGCGCTGCGGCGGTAGAGCGGCCACGAAATGCGCTCGTTGTGCCGCGCGACGTCGCGCCAGACGGCGAAGCCGAAGGTGTGTGAATCGGCCTTCGGGAAGCGGAGCTGGCTGAACGGGATCCGGTACTCGGCGGTCCACCCGAGCGAGTCGATGGCTGTGGCCACGTCCCAGACGCCGTCCCAGGAAATGTCCTCGGACTTGTCGTTCGACATCGAGACGTCGCGCTTGACGCCCACCGGGTTCACCGTGAACCGGTAGCCGGTGCGGCGGTCGTGGTACGAATCGACCATCAGGTGGATGTAGTCGGACTCGGTGCGGGCGTCGCGGCGCGAGAGGAGTCCCATGATGGAGTCGGGAGCCGTGTCGAAGGCGCGCACGAAGACATAGAGGAACCTCTCGTCGTAGCCGACGCGCGCCTTCGACACGGCTCCCGACTCCATCATGGGCCTCCTCTCGCGCCGCGACGCCCGCACGGAGTCCGATTACATCCACCTGATGGTCGATTCGTACCACGATCGTCGCACCGGGTACCGGTTCACGGTGAACCCGGTGGGCGTCAAGCGCGATGTCTCGATGTCGAACGACAACTCGGAGGATCTCTCGTGGGACGGCGTCTGGGACGTGGCGACGGCCATCGACTCTCTCGGGTGGACCGCCGAGTACCGGATCCCGTTCAGCCAGCTCC